>PMOM01000098.1:1822-7787 GCA_003161535.1 Caulobacteraceae bacterium
ATGGTGTCGACGAAGGCCAGATCGCCCATCTTCTGGCCACCCCGCAGATTGGCGGCGTGGGGAGACTGGCTCATGCTTTCCTGGCCGCCGGCCACCACGATGGCCGCGTCGCCGGCGGCGATCTGCTGGGCGCCCAGGGCCACGGCCCGCAGGCCCGAGCCGCACAGCTGATTGACGCTCCAGGCGGGGCTTTCCACCGGCACCCCGGCGTTGACCGAGGCCTGGCGGGCCGGTCCCTGGCCGGCGCCGGCCTGCAGTACCTGGCCCATGATCACCTCGTCGACGTCGGCCGCCGCGATGCCGGCGCGCTCGATGGCCGCGGCGATGGCGATGCGGCCGAGTTCGTGGGCCGGCAGGCTGGCCAGGGCGCCGTTGAACGAGCCCACCGGGGTGCGGGCGGCCGAAACGATGACGATATCGCGCATGGGCGATGAACTCCGGGAAAGTCAGAGACAGGGGATGATTTTCACCATGCCCAATCACGCGGCCAGCGTCACGTCGATATCCGATCGGGTGAGGGAAGATTTTACCACGAAGCTCACGAAGCTCACGAAGGAAAAGAGAAGGAGGATTTTAGCGCTTCGCGCGAAGCGCTAAATTGTTGCCTTTGTGTCCCTTGGTGGTCTTCGTGAGCTTTGTGGTGAAATTCTTTCTTGCATTCGCGACGGGCCGCGTGCCTCCGGCCGTCTGGCGCTGCGCGGCGGTATGAACGATAGTGCGGCGCAGCAGGCCTCAAGAGGGGACCGACATGTCGAGCCAGACCGGGGCCGCCGGCGCCAATGGCGCCAGAGCCGAGCCGATCGTCATCCAGAAGTACGCCAACCGCCGCCTCTACAACAAG
This sequence comes from Caulobacteraceae bacterium, assembly GCA_003161535.1. Classification (GTDB taxonomy): domain Bacteria; phylum Pseudomonadota; class Alphaproteobacteria; order Caulobacterales; family Caulobacteraceae; genus Acaudatibacter. Next base: position 2,664 of record PMOM01000098.1, read on the forward strand.
GCGACCAGCAGCTACATCACCCTCGAAGACCTCTCCAAAATGGTCAAGGAGGGCGTCGACTTCGTGGTGCATGACGCCAAGACCGGCGAGGACATCACCCGCAAGGTGCTCACCCAGATCATCTTCGAGGAGGAAGGCCGCGGCCAGAACCTGCTGCCCGTGCAGTTCCTGCGCCAGCTGATCGGCTTTTACGGCGACCGCATGCAGGCCTTCCTGCCCAGCTTCCTGGAGCTTTCCCTCGACAGCTTCATCCGCCAGCAGGAGCGGGCGCGCGCCCAGTTTCCGCTGGCCGCGCCGCCGGTCATGGGGGTCTTCGACGAACAGGTGCGCCAGAACATGGCGCTCTTCGACCGGGCGATGAAGATGTTCACCCCCTTCGCTTTCCGCGGCGACGAGGTGCCCGGATCGACCCCGGCGCGGGGCGCCGCGGCGCCGGCCAAGGAAGATGTGTCGCTGGCCGAGATCAAACGCCAGATGGCCGCCATGCAGGAACAGATCGCCGCCTTGTCGAAGAAGTAGCGAGCCGGAGCCGCAGCGCGAGGGCGTCCGCCGTCGCGGCGCCAAGGGCGGTGTTGTCGAAAATGCACCAGGTCTCGCCGCCGCCCTGGGCGCGCAGACGGGCGGCGACGCCCTCGAGGCGCGCGGAGCCGTAGGGCGAATAGTACATGCGCGGCGAACCGTGCAGGCGCAAATAGGCGCCGCCCCGCCAGCCTCCCGGCTCGCCGCCTTGGGGCGCGACGGCGGGATCGGCGGCCACCCTCGCCACCCGATGATCGACGAGGAGAGCGTCGGCCTCCGCGCGAAACCAGCTTTCGTGCCGGGGCTCGAGGGCGACAAAGCCGCTGAACCTGGCGCGCAGGACATCCAGGAAGGCGCCGGCCACTGCGGCGTCGAAGGCGAGGCTCGGGGGAAGCTGGACGAGCACGGCGCCCAGCTTGGGGCCAAGTCCGCCGATCTCCTCCAGAAAGGCGTCCAGAAGGGGCGTCGGATCGGCCAGACGCTGCTCGTGCGTAAGGGTCCGAGGCGCCTTCACCGAGAAGCGGAAACTCTCCGGTACGCTGTCGGCCCAGCGGGCGTAGGTCGCCCGGCGGTGGGGACGATAGAAGCTGGAATTGATTTCCACGGCGTTGAGGCGACGCGCGTAGCGTTCGAGCCGCGAGCCGGCGGCGGGGAACTCATCGGCCAGGGCGCGCGAGATCGCCCAGCCGGCGACGCCGACGCGGATCACCTCTTGCCTGGGGCGTTCGCGGGCCCCGCGCCCACCTGCTGCTCGATCTCGGCGTTCAGCTCGGCGCCCAGAAGGACGATGATGACGGTCAGCCAGCTCCACAGCATGACGCCCAGCGCCGCGCCCAGCGGGCCGTAGGTGCGGTCGTAATGGGCGAAGCGGGAGACGTAGAGCGAGAACAGCAGGGATGTGATCAGCCACAGCAGGCTCGCCGCGGCCCCGCCCCAGGTGATCCAGCGCCAGCGCGCCTTGGGCCGGCTGGGGCCGAAGCGATAGAGCAGGGAAAGACCGGCGGCGAAGGCGGCGACCAGGGCCGGCCAGCGGGCCAGCTTGGCGGCGGCGGCGACGTCGGGGTCCATCAGCCTGCTCACCGCGGTCCCCAATCCGAGCGCGACCAGGGCGGCCATCAGAAAGGCGATCAGGCCCAGGGTAAAGATCAGCGAGATGAAATTGAGGCGGAAAAAGCCGCGGCGCTCTTGGGTGTCGTAGGCGACATTCATGCCCACGAAGATCGCCTTCATGGCGCCGTTGGCGCTGACCAGGGAGATGACCACGCCGGCCGCCAGGGCGAGCGACAGGCCTTGGGCGCGGGCATGCGAAAGGCGCAGCATTTCATCGCCGATGAAGCTGACCGCGGCGCTCGGCAGCAGTACGCCCAGGACGGCCAGCTGGTGCGGCGCCTGGGCAACATCGCCGAACAGGCCGTAGAGGGCGACGAAGGCCCCCAGCGCCGGGAAGATCGCCAGCAGGATGCTGAAGGTGACGCCGCCGGCGATGATCAGGATGTGATCCTCGTTGAACTCGATCCAGGTGCGGACGAGGATGTCCTTCCATCCGCGCAGGGGAATCTGGGCGGGACTTCGCGCGTGGCGTCCTCGACGGGGATTGGATGTGGTTTTCGGAAGGTTCAAGGGGCGGTCCGTTCAGGTGTCGGCGTGTCCATGCGCGGGCGGGCGGCCAGTGACCGACGCCAAGGTCAACCGCCAGGCGACCAAATGGTTTCGCCGGCGGCGCGCGGCGCCTGGGTGTTGCACAGGGATGGTTTTGGTCGTGAAGCTGAACGGGTGACGCCGCTCAAAAGGGGAAAGCCGCCATGATCCTTAAAGCCGCCTTGACGCTGGCCCTGGCCGCCTGCGCGTCTCCAGCCGCCCGGGCCGCGCCCGCCGCGCCCGCATCTCCCGCCCGCCAGAGCGAGGCCAACGCCTATACGCGCTATGAGCTGTTGGAGCCCGGATCGGGCAAGTTCCGCATCCTCTATGAGGTGACGGCGACCCGGCCCGGCGCCATGGTCTATGACAATCCGATCCGCCGCGGCTCGACCGCCTCCGCCGAGACGGTGACCGATCTGGCCAGCGGACGGCCCCTGGCGCACGCGACGGTAACGGCCGGTGAGGCGCGGGCCGACGGCGTGGAGGGGAGTGCCGCCGACGCCTATCTTCGCGTGAGGCTGGCGCGGCCCGTTCCGGACGGTGGCGGCGCGCGCATCCTGATCGACAAGACCTATGAGGACGCCAAAAGCTATCGCCTGGAAGCGAATGGAGATCTCATCTTCGACCGGCCGCTGGGCATCAAGCGCAACGCCGTGGTCCTGCCGGCGGGTTATGAGCTCGTCGCCTGCAACTATCCCAGCCAGGTGCTGCAGGAGGCGGACGGCCGCCTGAAGATCAGCTTCTGGAACGCCACGCCGGCCGAGGCCCCGCTGCGCCTGCGCGCCCGGCGGTCGAGCACGCCGATCGCCCCTCCCGCCGCCGCCACCGCCGCCCTGGAGGAGCGGGCGCATCAGACACGGGACATCGTTTACGACCTGCAGCAGCCGCAGACCCACGCCTTCAGCCTCTATCACGACTACACCGAGACCAAGGCGGGCATGGACCACTACGTCAACGTGGTGCGCGAGGGCAGCACGGTGGTGAATCCGGGCGGCCGCGATCTGGACACCGGCGAGGCTCTGCGACCGGAGGTGCTGACCGGCGAGGCGATCACCCGCGCGGGCGTGAGCGAGCCTAGCCTGACGGTGACGCCGGTGACGCAGGTGGTGGTCTTCCGCTACGCCGCCGTGCCGGCGGGCGGCTCCAAGCGCCTGCGCATGAGCGAGACCTACCTCGACGCCGAGCGCTACAAGCTGGTGGACGGCGAGCTGGTCTGGCGACGCGGTTTCGGCCGCGCGCATGACGTGGTGATCCTGCCGGCCGGCTGGGCGCTCAGCGCCAGCACCATTCCCGCCGTGGTCACAACCGATCCGGACGGGCGCGTACGGCTGGACTTCACCAACCCGCGCCCCGACGAGATCGACACCACCATCGTCGCTCACCGGGCGGGGTGAGCTCTCCGCGACGCCTCAGCGCAGGATGGTCAGGCCGTTCTTGATCACGGTGACCGAGCGCGCCTTCACCCGCGCCTCGAAGGCGATCTGTTTGCCGTCGCGCCACAGATCGACGGTGATCACATCGCCGGGAAATACCGGGGCGGAGAAGCGCGCCTGGTGGCTGGCGACGGGGTCCGGATCAAAGCCGGTGACGCCCTGCAGAATGGCGCGGCAGGTGACGCCATAGGTGCACAGCCCGTGCAGGATCGGGCGGGGAAAGCCGGCCTTGCGGGCGACCTCGGGATCGGAATGCAGGGGATTGCGGTCGCCGTTGAGGCGATAGATCAGGGCCTGGTCGGGGCGGGTGGCGAAATCCAGGGACTGGTCGGGAGCGCGAGTCGGCGTTTCGTGCGGGGCCGGCGCGCCTTCGGAGGGTCCGCCGAAACCGCCGTCGCCGCGGGCGAAGGTCGAGCCGGTGAGGGTGGCGACTTTCTCGCCGGACTCATCGGTCCACACCGTCTCGTTGATCACCACGGCGCCCTTGTCCTTGCCTTTGTCGTAGGCGCCGATGGTGCGCGAGGCGGCGGTGAAAGCGCCGGCGGCCGGCAGGGGCTTGTGCAGCTCCACCTTCTGTTCGCCGTGCACCACCATCAGGAAGTTGAGCTGGCTGGGCCGATGGCCGGGCGGCGTCGGCGCGGCCGCTTCGGAGGCCCCGCCCCTGGCCCGGGCGCCGGCCGCCAGCACCGTGGCGGCGGTGGGCACGACCTTCAAGGCCCGCTCGTAGACGAAGGCCAGTTCCTTCTCGTCCATGGGATCGGCGCCCAGGCCGATGCCAAGGGCGTAGAGCATGACGTCCTTGTCGCCATAGGTGAAGGCGCGCGGAGCGCTCTTCTGATCGAGGATATCGGGATAGTAGATCGGCATGGCGTCTGGGCCCTCCTTGAGCGGCGGCGCCATTCAAGCCGCTCGCGCCCGCCACCGCAACCGTCAGGCCACGCGGCGGGCCGCTAAGGCCCCCAATCGGCCGCATTGCCGCTCGCCAAGCGATCGGCTAGAAGCGCGCGCCATCCCAAGCCACTTTTTCAAAGAGCCCCATGGCCGCCGCCGCCCCCCCACCGCCCGTTTCCGCTCCGATCGTCGGCAGCGTCCTGTTTTATTCGCGGCCCGAACCGCTGAACATCGAGACCCACGCCAAGCTCGGCCTGAGGCGGATCGACCGGCCGTTCGCCTTCGCCGAAGCCAGTCAGGTCGCGCCCCTGACGGTGAGCGAGTTTCAGAACGCCGCGCTGTCGTTTCCGATCATCTTCGCCGGCGAGCGGCGCCAGGCCCTGGCGGTGATGGGGCTCAACCCCGCGACCAACATGTTCATCCGCGCCGATGGCATGTTCCTGCCGGGGACCTATGTTCCGGCCTATATCCGCCGCTATCCCTTCGTGCTGGCCAACGACGCGGCCAATGAGCAGATGGTGGTGTGCATCGACCGGGACGCCGCCATGCTGGGCGACCTGCCCGATCTGCCGTTTTTCGACCCTTCCGGCCAGCCGACCGATTACACCAAGAACTGCATCCAGTTCTGCAACGACTACGAGAC
>PMOM01000098.1:7843-9092 GCA_003161535.1 Caulobacteraceae bacterium
GCCGAATACTACGCGGTCTCCGAAGAGAAGCTGAAGGCCCTGCCCAACGAGAAGATTCGCGAGCTGATGGACAACAGCGCCCTTAGCCAGATCTACGCCCACCTGATGTCCCTGCTCGGCTGGGACCGCCTCATCGCCATGACCGTGGCCGCCCAACTGGCCACGCAGGCCGCGGCGAATCTGAACTAGCGCCGCCCCCGGCTTTGGGTGGCGATCGACGATCAAAAAACACTGGGGATACGCACATGGTGAAGCCGGAATCGGTGGGTCTGTCGTCGGCGCGGCTGGCTCGGCTCGACCAGGTGATGACGCGCCGCTACGTCGACGGCGGCGACCTGCCGGGCCTGCTCACCCAGGTCTATCGCAGCGGCAAGCTGGTCCACACCGGCATGAGCGGCCACATGGACCTCGAGCGCGGCAAGGCCATGCGCGAGGACGCCATCTTCCGCATCTATTCGATGAGCAAGCCGATCACTTCGGTGGCCTTGATGATGCTCGCCGAGGAAGGCTTGATCGGCCTGGAGGATGATGTCCGCACCCATATCCCTTCGTGGAAGGGACTGGGCGTCTACGCCAGCGGCGTGCCCACCCTGCTCGCCGGCGCGCCGGCGAGCTTCCTGACCACGCGGCCGCAACGGGCGATGAAGGTCGTCGATCTGGTCACCCACACCTCGGGACTGACCTACGGCTTCATGATGCGCACCAGCGTCGACGCCGCCTACCGCAAGGCCAAGATCAATGATTTCCAGACGCCCGGCGGCCTGGATACATTCATCGAGCAGCTCTCCACCCTGCCGCTGGAATTCTCGCCGGGGACGGCCTGGAACTATTCGGTGTCCATCGATGTGATGGGCTATCTCGTCCAGAAGCTCTCGGGCCTGAGCTTCGGGGAGTTCCTGCGCACGCGGCTGTTCGAGCCGCTGGGGATGACGGACACCGCCTTTTTCTGCCCGCCAGAGAAGCTCGATCGCTTCACCTCCTGCTATCAGCCCAAGGAAGGCGGCGGCCTCAAGCTGCAGGACGACGGGCAGAAGAGCACCTACGCCACGCCGCCGGCTCTGGAATCGGGCGGTGGGGGCCTGGTCTCCACCGTGCACGACTACATGCGGTTTTGCCGGATGATGCTGCACGGCGGCACGCTGGACGGGGTGCAGATCCTCAGCCCCAAGACCGTGGCGCTGTTCAGTCTCAACCATTTGCCGGACGGCCAGTGTCTGGAGGACATGGCGCCGCCGGGCCTGTTCAGCGA
>PMOM01000098.1:9228-11708 GCA_003161535.1 Caulobacteraceae bacterium
ACCCTGCGCCGCGACCTGCGCACCCTGGTCTATTCGGCGATGACGGAATCCCTGGCCTAAGGGCGGGCGCGCCTACCGCGCGTAGATGCTGCGGGTGAGGCAGGAAAAGACCAGGCGCCCGGCGCCGTCGAGCAGGTCATGCTGGGCGATGACGATGCCCTTGCCGTCGCCCACCGGATCCTTGCCCATCACCGTCATCCGCCCGCGCAGGGTTTCGCCGGCCGGGGGATTGCGCGCCCAGCGCAGGGCGTCGACCCCCACCCGCTTGGTCTGCGGCCAGTCGGCGGCGGCATCGGCATCCAGCTTCGACCAGATGGCGAAGATCATGGCGTCCGGGGCGCCGCGATCGGCGGTCCAGTCCGGAGCGAAGGCGGCGGCGAAGCGCTCGATGGCGCCCGGCTCGATCACCGTCGCGCCCAGATGGACGACCTGGCCGATCTCGATCTGATCGAAGTGGGCGGGCATGCGGCGGCTCCTGGGACGAGGTTGCCTGTAACCATGATCGCGCGCGCTGCAAACAGGCCTTATCGCCCAAGGCCGGATGCGCGCCGTTCCCCGCCCGCTCGCGGCGGCTTAAGAGGGGTCCCCATGAAGCCGATCCTCATCGCCCTGCTGGTCCTGGCCGCGTCCATCGCGCCGGCGAGCCGCGCTGCGGCGGCGCCGGTGACAAGCCCGCACGCGATCACCCAACTTGTGTCGAGGACCACGAGCGCCGCGCCGGGATCGACGGTGTGGGTCGCCGTCGACCAGACCTACGACAAGGGCTGGCACAGCTATTGGCGCAACCCCGGCGACGCCGGCGAAGCGACCACCATCGCCTGGACGCTGCCCGCCGGGTGGCGGGCCGGCGACATCGTCTGGCCCGCTCCCAAGCGCCTGCCGGTCGGTCCGATCATGAACTACGGCTATGAGGACAAGGTCCTGCTGCCGGTGGCCATCCAGGTTCCGGCCACCGCCCGGCCGGGCCGGAGCGCCACGCTGGTCGCGGTGGTCGATTTCCTGGTCTGCGCCGATGTCTGCGTCCCCGACCGCGCCGCCGTCGCCCTGAGCCTGCCGATCCGCGCCGGGCCGCCGGGCGCCGATCCCCGCTGGGGCGCGGTGATCGACCGGGCCCTGGCGGCGACGCCCAGGCCCGCCGGCCTGACCGGCGTCTTCCAAATCCAGCCCTCGGTTCTGAAACTGGCCATCACCGGCCGGCTCCTGGCCGGGGCAAGCGACGCCGACGCCTATTTCTTCCCCTACGACGACAAGCTGATCGATCACTCCAAGCCCCAGGCCGTCGAGCGCGGGCCGGGGGGCCTGACCCTCACCCTGACGCCGGGGAGCGCCTTCGCGCACGGCGCCGCGCCCGCCGTGGCCGCGGGGGCGCTCAGCGTCGACGGCAAGGCCTATGAGGTCACCGCCAACCCTGGCGCCCTTCCCGCCGAGGCGGCCGGGCTTGGACCGCCCAAGACGCGCGCCGGTGGCGGCGGCGCAGGCGGGTTCGCCCTGCCCCTGGCCATCGCCTTCGCCTTCCTGGGCGGCCTGATCCTCAATCTGATGCCGTGCGTGTTTCCGATCCTGTCGATGAAGGCCGCCGCACTGGCGGGCCACGCCGGCGAGAGCGGCCCGGCGCGCCGCCAGGCCTTGGCGTTCGGCGCCGGAGTCCTGGCGACCTTCATGGTCCTGGCCGCCATCCTGATCGCCGCCCGCGCCGCCGGAGCGGCCGTGGGCTGGGGATTCCAACTGCAATCGCCCCTGGTGGTCGCGCTCTTAGGGCTGGTGATGCTGGCCGCGGCGCTCAATCTGTCGGGCCTCTTCGAGATCGGGACCTCGGCGCAAGGCCTGGGCGCGGGCCTGGCGTCGCGCGGCGATCTGATCGGCTCGGCCTTCACCGGCGTTTTGGCGGTGGTGGTGGCGGCGCCGTGCACCGCCCCGTTCATGGGGCCGGCCCTCGCCTTCGCCCTGACCCAGAGCGCGGCGGCGGCCCTGCTGGTGTTCCTGGCGCTGGGCCTGGGATTCGCGGCGCCCTTCACCCTGTTGGCCTTCACCCCTGCCCTGATGCGCCTGCTGCCTAGGCCCGGCGCGTGGATGGAGACTTTCCGCAAGGCGCTGGCCTTTCCCATGTACGGCGCCGCCGCGTGGCTCTTGTGGGTCCTGGCCCAGCAGACCAACCCCGCCGGCCTGGCCCGGGCGCTGGCCGCCGCGGTGACGCTCGGCCTGGCGGCCTGGCTCTACGGCGCCGCCCAGCATCGCCGGGCGCGGGGCGCTGGGACGGGCGCGTTCGTCATTCTGGCGACCCTGGCGACACTCCTCAGCCTCGTTTTCGTCGCCGCCGGCCGTTACGCGCCGCCGGCGCGGGGATCGGCGGAAACCAGCGCCGGCGCCCTCACCTCCCAGCCGTGGAGCCCGGAAAAGCTCGCCGCCCTGCGCGCCCAGGGAACGCCGGTGCTGGTCAACTTCACCGCCGCCTGGTGCGTCACCTGCCAGGTCAATGAGCG
>PMOM01000269.1 GCA_003161535.1 Caulobacteraceae bacterium
CACTGGAAGCCTTCCGCAAGGGCGATCTTAAGCTGCTGGTCGCCTCCGACGTCGCCGCCCGCGGTCTGGACATTCCCGACGTCAGCCACGTCTTCAACTACGATGTCCCGCACCACGCCGACGACTATGTCCACCGCATCGGCCGGGGTGACCAGCATGAAGGCTTCGCCGGACTTGCCGGCCCGTCCGGTGCGGCCGATGCGGTGGACATAGTCGTCGGCGTGGTGGGGCACGTCGTAGTTGAAGATGTGACTGACGTCGGGAATGTCGAGGCCGCGCGCGGCGACATCGGAGGCCACCAGCAGCTTCAATTCCCCCCTGCGGAACGACTCCAGGGTGCGTGTGCGCATGCTCTGATCAAGATCGCCATGAATCGGCGAAGCATCGAAGCCATGCCGCTTGAGAGATTTGGCGACGACGTCGACCTCCGACTTGCGATTGCAAAAAACGATGCCGTTCCTGACCGCCGCGGCGCCGACCAGAGCGCGCAGGGCCAGGCGTTTGGTTCCAGGATCGGCCGAGGGAATGCGCACGATGTGCTGGGCGATGTTCTCGGCTGCAGTGGCGGGCCGCGAGGCCTCGATGCGCACCGGATCGTGGAGAAACTGCTTGGTCAGCCGCGTGATTTCCGGCGGCATGGTGGCCGAGAAGAACAGGGTCTGCTTCTTCACCGGCGTCAGTTTGAAGATGCGCTCGATATCGGGGATGAAGCCCATGTCGAGCATGCGGTCGGCCTCGTCGACGACCATGATCTGCACGCCGTTGAGCAGGAGCTTGCCGCGCTCGACGTGGTCGAGGAGCCTTCCTGGCGTGGCGATCAGCACGTCGACGCCGCGATCAAGCTTCATATCCTGATCGCCAAAGGAAACGCCGCCGATCAACAGCGCCCAGGTGAGTTTTTGGCCCTTGGAGTAACGGTCGAAGGCCAGGGCCACCTGATCGGCCAGTTCGCGGGTGGGCTCGATGACCAGGGAGCGCGGCATGCGCGCCTTGGCGCGGCCGGCCACCAGACGGTCGATCATCGGCAGGGTGAAAGCCGCCGTCTTGCCGGTGCCGGTCTGGGCGATACCCAGCACGTCGCGGCCGGCCAGGGCCACGGGGATGGCCTGGGCCTGAATGGGCGTAGCGACGGTGTAGCCGGTGTCGGCGACCGCCTTGAGGGTCGGGGCGCTCAGGCCCAGGTCGGAAAAATCTGTCATGCCTTGAAGTGCGTTCGAGCGGAGGTCATCCGGGGCGAATCATGCGCTCGGAACCGGAGGCTCGGGCGCGGCGACCATAGGGCCTGGGCGGCCCAAGTCAATCAAGGCGATAGCGGGACATTGGCGGTTAATCCTCAGTTCAACCCCGGAATTCTGCCGGCCTTTATTGTAATGTTGACGGTCATGGTCTGGTCCGCCTTCAAATCGAAGGTCGGGCTCTGGCCGCTGGCGAAACTGGCCAACGCGGTCCACGCGCCATCGTAGCTGACCACCAGGCGGTTGCCCCGATAGTCGGCGACGTGGTCGAGCTTGTAGCCCCACGGACCCTGGGACGCCGCCGACAGCACGACAACCTCACCGGTGATCGGCTCACCCCAGGGGCTGATGACGGCAATGGTGAATTTCCCCCCGACCGCGGCGTGGCCGCCGTCGGCGGCGGTGATCGTGCCGCTGATGCTTCCAAAGTTCAGCGGCGTGGAGTTGTCATTGATGGTCGGCGCCGCGGGAGCGAGGGGCGACTTCGGCTCCCGCCGGACCACGTCGCCGGCGCGGGGGGTTCCGGAGGCCACATACACCCAGGGTCCTCCGTTGCGTGACATCGAGTAGTTGCGGAAGGACACCGGCACCGAGTCGAAGGGCGTGGCGATCGGCCGATCCGGCCCCGTTGTGACGCAGTAGTGCACATGATAGGCGCCCACGGTGGCGCCGACATCGCCCGCCTTGGCCACCACCTCGCCGTCATTCAGGGTCGGCCGCGCGGCCCAGGGCAGGTTTTGCGGCTGGACACCGGGACCGCCCGCCGACGCGTGCATCTGCGCATAGGAGCCCTGCATGATGTTCAGGTAAGAGGCGTAGCGACCTGGGCCGAGTCGCTGGGCGACCCCATTGACCAGCGCGCCTCCGGGAGCGCCGTTGTCATCGACCCAGACGATCTTGCCGTCGCCCGACGCGGTAAAGGCGCGGCCGCGTGTGGCGGGCTGATTCCTGTTCCAGTCGAAGTCATAGCAATAGGCGTAGGGCCCCCGGTGGCTGTCGTTTTCGCTGACGGCGTTGGCCTGGATGACATACCAGGGCTCTCCGACCGGGAAAGGCAGGTCCACCAGAAGGTCGCCAGCCTTGACCTCCGAGATGGCGTTGGCGGCGGGTCGGTAGATCAGCTCGCCGCCCTTGAACTTCGAAACCCGACCGGCGCGATCATAGGAGTCCAGTTCGTCCGACACCGGATAGCCCAGATAGCCCGCTTCGCCGCCCAGTTGCAGCCAACGCTGCAGGATGAGGCCGTGCACCTCATGCGCGCCGGTGTCCGGCGACCAGTAGATCGAGCCATGGGCGAACTTCTGGCGGCGGCCATAGCCGCCCGCGGCCGCGGTCTCGGGACCCTGGGAGGCGCCCAGCATGCCCATCGGTCCGCCCAACCGCCCGTATTTGTCGGTGATCGGAGACGCGCAGGCCGGCGAAGCGATGGTGGCCAGGGCCATGCCTCCCGCCAGCGCCATGCTCCCGAATCCCGCGCAATCCAATGCCGTGGTGAACACTGACATTCCTCTCGTGGCCGGGGCCGCCTGAAGGGCCGCCCCTGGGCGAACATCTAAACCCCGGAGGATCGGCTCATCAACCGCCGATGCGGCTGGCTTGGGAAGCGGCTAGACATCGACATCGCCGGCGGCGAACTCGGCGTTTTCCTGAATGAAGGCGTACCGCAGCTCGGGCCTGCGGCCCATCAGGGTCTCCACCAGGGCTTCCACCGGCTCCTCGGCCCTGGGCAGGCTGACACGGGCGAGCGTGCGGGTCGCGGGGTCCATGGTGGTCTCCTTGAGCTGGGCGGGCATCATCTCGCCAAGACCCTTGAAGCGGCCGATGTCCGGCTTCTTGCCCTTGAAGACGGTCTCCAGCAGTTCATCCTTGTGGGCCTCGTCCCGGGCGTATTCGCTCTTTCCGCCGTGGCTGAGGCGATAGAGCGGCGGCAAGGCCAGATACAGCCGGCCGGCGCGGATCAGGTCGGGCATGGTTCGCCAAAAAAAGGTGATCAGAAGCGAGGCGATGTGGGCGCCGTCGACATCGGCGTCGGTCATGATGATGATGCGCTCGTAGCGCAGGTCATCCTCGCGGTATCGGGCTCCGCCGCCGACCCCCAGAGCGAGCATCAGATCGGCCAGTTCCTTGTTGCCGTCGGTCTTGTCGGCGGTGGCCGAAGCGACGTTGAGGATCTTGCCGCGCAGGGGCAGGATGGCCTGGGTGCGCCGATCGCGCGCCTGTTTGGCCGAACCGCCAGCGCTGTCGCCCTCGACGATGAAGATTTCGGCGCCCTCCGCGGCCTGGTTGGAGCAGTCGGCGAGCTTGCCTGGCAAGCGCAGTTTGCGGGTGGCCGACGCCCTGGCGACCTCCTTGTCCTTGCGGCGTTTCAGCCGCTCCTCGGCCCGGTCGATGACGAAGGCGAGAAGGGCGCTGGCCGCTTTGGGCTGGGCGGTGAGCCAGTGATCGAAGGGATCGCGCAGGGCCGCTTCCACCAGCCGCTGGGCGTCCACGGAGGACAGCCGCTCCTTGGTTTGACCCTGGAACTCAGGATTGCGCACGAAGACGCTGATCAAGGCGCCGGCCTGGGCGAGGATGTCATCGGCGGTGATCAGGGCGCCGCGCCGCTCGCTGGTCAGTTCGGCCCAGGCCTTGAGGCCGCGGGTCAGCACCGCGCGCAGACCCGCTTCGTGCGTGCCGCCTTCCGGCGTCGGCACGGTGTTGCAGTAAGACCGCATGAAGCCATCGGCCTCGCCGAAGCCCGCCGGCGTCCAGGCCACCGCCCATTCGACGGCGCCCGCTTCGCCGCTGCGCTCAACCCGGCCGGCGAAAGGCTCGGGGGTGATGGTTTCGGCGCCCTGGACGGTCTCGGCCAGATAGTCCGAGAGGCCGCCGGGAAACCGGAATACCGCCTCGGCCGGGGTTTGATCGACGATGCGTTCGCTGGCGCAGCGCCAGCGGATCTCCACGCCTCGGAAGAGATAGGCCTTGGAGCGCGCCATGCGGTAGAGCCGGGCGGGGCGAAAGGCGACATCCTCGCCGAAGATGGCCGGATCGGGCGCGAAGGTGAGGGCGGTGCCATGCTTGCGGCTGGGGGCGATCTGTTCGAGCCTGGTGGTTGCCCGGCCCTGCGAAAAGGCCTGCCGCCACTCGAAGCCGTCCTTCCAGACAGTGATCTCCACCCGCTTGGACAGGGCGTTGACCACCGACACCCCCACCCCGTGCAGGCCGCCGGAGGTCTCATAGGCCTTGCCGGAGAATTTTCCCCCCGAATGCAGCACGGTCATGATCACCTCCAGCGCCGACAGCTGGGGGAATTTGGGATGCGGATCGACCGGCATGCCGCGCCCGTCATCCTTCACGGTCAGGGCCCCGTCCGCGTCCAGCTCGACCTCGATCAAGCGCGCGTGACCGGCCACAGCCTCGTCCATGGCGTTGTCCAAGACTTCGGCGAACAAATGGTGCAGCGCACGCTCGTCGACGCCGCCGATATACATTCCAGGACGCTTGCGAACCGGCTCCAGGCCCTCGAGCACCTCGATGTCCTTGGCCGAATAGGCCGAGACCGCCCGGGGCGACACCGGACGGGCCGGCGCCAGGGCGTCATCGAAGAGGGAGGCTTGCACGGCCTTGGCCATGGGCTGATTTAGCAGCGATTCGGTGGAACGATGGTTACGCTCAAGCCATTCTTGATCGGCGATCGCCTTCCCGCTAAGGCCCGTGGGCGCAAGATCTCCAAAGCGTCCAGGGCGACCGAGCCCTGTCCGTCAAGCGCGATCGCGCGCATGGTGGCGTCAATCTTCGCGGGAGAGTGAAGCGATGGCGCCTTCGGATGACGCCCCAGCCCCCGAGACCCTCAGTCAGACGTCCGGCGCCGGCCCAGCGAGCCCTGTCGAGATGTTCAAGGCGGTGCGCCGCCACAGCCTGGAGCTGGCCGCGCCCCTGTCCGCCGAAGACCAGCTTGCCCAGTCGATGGTCGATTCCAGTCCCACCAAATGGCACCTGGCCCATAGCAGCTGGTTCTTCGAAACCTTTGTATTGACACCTCATCTGGCCGGCTATGAAGTCTTCGATGCAAGCTTCGGCTACCTATTCAACTCCTACTACGAAGCCGTCGGCGCCCGCCATCCCAGGCCCGCGCGAGGGCTCCTGACCCGGCCCTCGTCGGCCCGCGTGATGGACTATCGCGCGCACGTTGACCTCGCCATGGAGCGACTCCTCGCCTCGCCAATGGCGGGTTCTGTCCGCGATCTGGTCATCCTGGGCCTGGCGCACGAAGAGCAGCATCAGGAGCTGATCCTGATGGACATTCTGAGCCTGTTCGACGCCTCGCCGCTGAAACCCGCCTACGCCGCGGGGGCTCCGGCGCCCGCGCCCGCCCAGCGCCCGGCCGAGTTTCTCGGCGTCAGCGGCGGCCGGGTGGAGATCGGCCGGCCGGAAGGTGGATTTGGTTTCGACAACGAGTATCCGCGCCATGAGGTCCTGCTTGGCCCTTACCAGCTGGCCAGCGCCCTGGTCACCAACGGCGAGTGGCTGGCGTTCATGGAGGAGGGCGGCTATCGGCGGCCCGAGTTCTGGCTCTCCGATGGCTGGGCGCGGGCCCAGACCGAGGGCTGGGAAGCGCCGCTCTACTGGCGTCTCGGGGAAGATGGCTGGCGGTCGATGAGCCTGGCGGGTCCCCGCGCCATCGACGAGCGCGCGCCCGTGGCCCACGTCAGCTTCTATGAGGCCTCGGCCTTCGCCGCCTGGGCGGGCGCGCGGCTGCCGACGGAGGCCGAATGGGAATATGCGGCGAGCGACTTGGGCGGCGACCTCGAACAGCTTTACAGCGAGCTTTGGCAATGGACGGCGAGCGCCTATTCGCCCCACCCCGGTTTTGCTCCAGCGGCCGGAGCGGTCGGGGAATACAACGCGAAATTCATGGTCGGCCAGATGGTGCTCAAGGGCGGAGCCTGTGTCACCCCGCCGGGTCATTCCAGGGCCGCCTACCGCAACTTCTACTATCCCCATCAGCGCTGGATGTTCGCCGGCGTGCGCCTGGCCCGCGACGCCGCTGACGACGTGGGAGATGCCGCCGCCTTCCGAGCCGACGTGATCGCGGGTCTCGCCTCGGCGCGCAAGCGCCTGCCCGCCAAGTGGTTCTACGATGCGCGCGGCTCCGAACTCTTTGAGGCCATCTGCGAACTGCCGCAGTACTATCTCACGCGGCAGGAGACCGCCCTTCTGAAGCGCGTGGCGCCGGAGATCGCCGCTCACATTCCGGCTGGCGCCACCTTGGTGGAGTTGGGCAGCGGGGCCTCGGTGAAGACCAGGCTGATCCTCGACGCGGCGCCCCAAATCGTCGCCTATACGCCCATCGACATCAGCCAATCGGCCTTGCGCGCCGGCGCGGCGGCCATCGCCCGCGACTATCCACACCTGGCGGTGGGGCCGGTGACCGGCGACTTCACCCGAGCCTCAACCCGGCTCGGCGGCGCGGTGGGGGATGTTCGAGTGGGCTTCTTTCCCGGCTCGACGATCGGCAACTTCGCGCCCGACGAGGCGGTGGCCCTCCTGCGCCGCCTTCGCGATCTTCTAGGCGACCGGGGCCTGTTGGTGGTTGGAGTCGATCTGGCCAAGGACGCGGCCACGTTGACCGCCGCCTACGACGATCCGCAAGGCGTCACCGCGGCCTTCAACCTCAATCTCCTGGCTCGCATCAACCGTGAACTAGAGGGTGACTTCGATCTGGCGGCCTTCGCCCATCGCGCGGTGTGGAACCGGCCCGAGGGGAGGGTGGAGATGCATCTTGAGGCGCTAGCGCCTCAGCGGGTTCACGCCGGCGGGCGGGCTTTCGCCTTGGTCGCCGGCGAGACGATTCACACTGAAAATTCCTACAAGCACAGCCCGCAGGGATTCATGGCCCTGGCCGAGCGCGCCGGATGGCGCACCTCGCGACACTGGACGAGCCCCGAACCGTCGTTCGCGATCTTTCTGCTTTCGCCCCTCTAGGCGATGGCTCAGGGCGTGGCCGGCCGCCGGCCGCCGCCGCGCGAAGCGGTCCCGCCCTTACGGCCGGCGTTGGCCGCCAGATCGCGATTTTGGGCAAAGCTGCGCTTTTCGCTGGGAACGCTGGCGCCGCCCCGGCGCGCGATCTCTCGCCGGCGTTCGGGATCCATGGCCGCGAACCCACGCCGGCTGGCCCGGTGATTGCCTTCGGTCGGCGTCGTCATGCTGGGACTCCCTGGA
The DNA here is from genome assembly GCA_003161535.1 of Caulobacteraceae bacterium. Taxonomy (GTDB): domain Bacteria; phylum Pseudomonadota; class Alphaproteobacteria; order Caulobacterales; family Caulobacteraceae; genus Acaudatibacter. Next base: position 7,440 of record PMOM01000269.1, read on the forward strand.
ATTCGCCACGCGCGTGGGGCTTATGAGTCATTAAACTGCCAAGACGCTCTTGAGTTGCCGACGCGCCCGATCAGCGCCGCCGCGCGTTCAAGCGCAGGCAGATCGCGGAGGGATGCGATGTTCGGGTTTCACAAACGATTGTTGGGCGGCGTGGTCGCCGGTTTCGCCGGCTGGGCCGCGGCCACGGCCATGGGCGCTCCGTTGGGAGCCAGGGTGCTGATCGGATGGAATGTCGGCGCGTTGATCTATCTGGCCGCCGTCTGGGCCGTATTCATCCGCGCCGGCGATGCCGAAATTCGCCAAAGGGCCGCCCGGCAGGATGAGACGCGCGGCGTGATCCTGGTGCTGGCCGTTCTGGCCGTCGTCGCCTCGCTGGCCGGAATCGTCGCCGCCCTGGCCTCGGTGAAGGGGGCGAGCGCCCCCGACCGCACCGTGGTGACAGCTCTGGCGGCCCTGACCCTGATAAGCTCGTGGTTTGTCCTGCAATCGCTCTTTGTGGCCCACTACGCGCATCGGCANNTATCTCGACTTCGCTTATCTCGCCATCTGCGTGGGAGCCACCGCCCAGGTTTCCGATCCCGAGGTGCGCACCTCGCGCCTGCGCAATCTGGTCACCGCCCACGCCATCACCGCGTTCTTCTACAATACGGCGGTCCTGGCGGTGGGGATCAACATCCTGTCGGGCATGATCGGACACTGATCCAGGCGGCTTGGCCGGCGCACCAACTCACCGCCGGCTATCTGGCGCAGCATCATTGCCGGATCGCCGTCAAGCCGCTAGCGTCACGTATGCTGGGCCATGAAGCCAAGCGACGGGGTGAGGGAAAAACCAAGATGGCCAGTGTTCCACGCGGCGGCCTTGGACTTGGGCGGCTCTTCTTGCGCAAGTCCGTCGCCCAGATCCAGGCCGAGCTCCAGCATAGTGAGCTGAAGCGTTCGCTAGGGGCTCTCAACCTCATTCTCCTGGGCATCGGCTGCATCATCGGCACCGGCATCTTTGTTCTCACCGGTCAGGCCGCCGCTCAATGGGCCGGCCCGGCGATCATGGTCTCCTTCGTGATCACGGGCATCCTCTGCGCCCTGGTGGCGCTCTGCTATGCCGAACTTGCCTCCGCTCTGCCGGTGTCGGGATCGGCATATTCGTACACCTACGCCTCCATGGGCGAAGGCGCCGCGTGGATCATGGGGCTCCTGTTGCTGCTCGAATACGGTCTGGCGGCGTCCGTGGTGGCGGCGGGGTGGTCGGGGTATTTCGTCAGCTTGATGCAGGATATGCACGTCATGATCCCGCCGGCGTTGACCGCCGCGCCGGGCGTTCCGGTCATGGACGCGGCCGGGAAGGTTATCGCCACGGGGATGATCAATTTACCCGCGATCGGCATCATCGCCGCCGCGATCACGTTGCTTGTGGTAGGGGTTTCGGAGTCGGCGACGGCCAACAATATCATCGTCGCCATCAAGCTGACCGTGGTCATCGCCTTCATCGGCATTGGCTCGCAATATGTGAACCCAGCCCACTGGTCGCCGCTCATTCCGGCCCAGGTTCCCGCCCCGCCGGCCGGCACGCCCATGGACATGGGTCACCAGATATCGCGCGCCCTTTGGGAAGTGGTCACCGGCAACAGCCATTCGCGGTACGGGGTGGGCGGCATGATCCACGGCGCCGCGGTGATTTTCTTCGCCTATCTGGGCTTCGAGGCGGTCTCGACCGCCGGCGCGGAGTCGCGAAATCCCGCGCGGGACATGCCGATCGGCATCCTCGGCGCGCTGATCATCTGCACGGTCCTGTTCATCGCCACCTCGGCGGTGCTGGTCGGCATCGTGCCCTATACCTCGCTGGACAATCCCGCCCCCATCGCCACGGCGGTCAATCAGATCGGCCTGCCGTGGTTCGCCATCCTGGTGAAGATCGGCGCCATCGCCGGCCTGTCGAGCGTGATGCTGGTGCTTCTCTACGGCCAGACCCGCATTTTCTACACCATGTCACGTGATGGCCTGCTGCCGCCGTCCCTGGCCGTGGTCCACAAGCGGTTCAAGACCCCCTGGATCAACACCATCATCGTTGGCATCGCGGCCTGCGGCGCGGCGGGTTTCATGTCACTTCACGCCCTGGCCGACCTGACCAATGTCGGTTCTCTGGCAGCCTTCGCGCTGGTGTGCGTGACGGTCGTCTATCTGCGCGTATCCAACCCGGGCCTGACACGGCCATTCAGGACGCCGCTCTTCCCGATAACCCCCATCCTGGGGGCCATCATGTGCCTGGTGCTACTGATGAGCCTGATGGCCGGTTCGGCGACCCGCAACTTCTTCCTGATTTATCTGGCGCTCGGTGTGGTGGTCTATTTCCTCTACGGCATGGGGCACTCCAAGCTCGGCAAGGGGATCGAGGTGGCCGGGCACGAGGCGGCGCCCATGGAGCGGCCCTAGCAACGCCGAGCGAAGAAGGGAGCGAACAATCACCTCCCGCTTCTCCGACCCGGCGCGGATTTGGCCGGGGCGGCGTAGGTAAGGGATTTCCTCCTCGCCTCGAAGACAAAGTATCCATCCGCCGCGTGGACCCGCACGCCGCCGAAGATGGCGCGTAGCTTGTTGCGATACCAAGCGTCACGCCTTGTCACCATCCACAAGGCGCCGCCCAGGACCAGGCGGTTGAATCCCTTTTCGATCAGGCGCTTGGGCACGGAGAAATCCGCGTGAAAGGGCGGATTGCACAGGATCTTGTCGAAGCCGGTTTCCTCAAGGTCGCGGAACCCGTCGCTCTGCACGACGGTGGCCCCTCTATTCCATTGAGCCTTAGGTTGCGGCCGGCGTAGTCGACGGCCACCGGATCATTGTCGACAAGCCAGACCCGCTGTGGCGCGGTGTGCATGGCGGCG
>PMOM01000053.1 GCA_003161535.1 Caulobacteraceae bacterium
GTGGTCTTCGAGGTGCGGTCCGATGCGACCGCCCCGGCCGCGGGCGGCATGCGCATGCAGGATGCGGACTCACCTCCGCGTTGACTTGATCGTCGCCCGCCGCCTTATGATCGCCCAGGGCTGAGTTAGACAGCTTGGGAGGACGGCCGCGGCGATGTGGAACTATGCCGACATCTGGGAAACCGTGGCCGACGCCGTGCCCGATCGCGCCGCTCAGATTCATGGGCCCCGCACCCTGACCTGGGCGCAGTTCGATCGCCGCGCCGACGCGCTGGCGCGCCACCTGCTGGATGCCGGCCTGACGCATCAGGCCAAGGTCGCCGCCTATCTCTACAATGCGCCGGAGTATCTGGAGACCTACTTCGCCGCCTTCAAGGCGGGCCTGGCGCCGGTCAACACCAACTATCGCTACGTCGCCGACGAGCTGATCTATCTCTTCGACAACGCCGACGCGGAAGGCGTGGTCTTCCACGCCTCCTTCACCGCCACCGTGGAGCAGATTCGCGCCGGCCTGCCCAAGGTGAAGGCCTGGATCGCCGTCGCCGAGCCCGGCCATCCGGTCCCCGGCTTCGCCGCCGACTACGACGAACTGATGCGCCGCGACGCCCCGCGAGTGCGCGCGCCCTGGGGGCGCTCTGGCGATGATCTGCTGATCCTCTACACCGGCGGCACCACCGGCATGCCCAAGGGCGTCATGTGGCGGCAGGACGATCTCTTCTTTGTCCTGGGGGCCGGCGGCAATGTGCTCCTGGGCATCCCGCCCCTGGAGAGCCTGGCCGAGGCCGGGGCGCGCGCCGCCGCCGCCGAGCCGGCGGTGATGATCGCCGCCGCCCCCCTGATGCACGGCACGGCTCAGTTCACCTCGATCGCGGCGCTGACCGCCGGCGGCGCCATCGCTTCCCTACCCTCCACGAGCTTCAACGCCCTGGAGTTCTGGGACGAGGCGGCGCGCCTCAAGGCGACCAGCGCCGCAGTGGTCGGCATGGCTTTCGCCGCCCCCATGCTCGAAGCGCTGGACCGCCATCCCGGCCGCTGGGACCTGGGCGGCCTCAAGCGGCTCGGCTCCTCGGGCACGGTGTGGAGCATGGAAAACAAGCAGGGCCTGCTCGAACACCTGCCCGGCTGCGCCATCTTCGACAGCCTGGGATCGTCCGAGGCCGTGGGCCTGGGCGCGTCCAGCTCAGCCGCCGGCGCGACCGCCGAGACCGCCAAGTTCATGGTCGGTCCCAACAGCGCCGTCTTCACCGAGGATGGCCGCCGCGTCGAGGCCGGCTCGGGCGAGCGCGGCCAAGTCGCCGTCAGCGGCTTCCTGCCGGTGGGCTATTACAAGGATCCCGAAAAGACCGCGCGCACCTTCAAGACCCTGGAGGGCAAGCGCTGGTCGATCCCCGGCGACTTCGCCACCGTCGAGGCCGACGGGTCCCTGAAGCTGCTGGGTCGCGGCTCGCAGGTGATCAACACCGGCGGCGAGAAGGTCTTTCCCGAGGAGGTCGAGGAAGCCATCAAGCGCTATCCCGGCGTGCGCGACGCCGCCGTCGTCGGCGTGCCGGACGCCCGCTTTGGCGAGCGCATCTGCGCGGTGGTCGAGGTGGGCGACGGCGATGCGCCGACCCTGGCCATGATCTCCCAACACGTTCGTCTGCACTTGGCCGCCTACAAGGCGCCCCGCGAGCTGGTGCTGGAGCCCATCGCCCGCGCCGCCAACGGCAAACTGGACTACAAGGCGGTGCGGGCCCTGGCCCTCGATCGCCTGGCCGCCGCCGCCCTCAGCCACACCGCCGACATGAAAGCGCTATAGTTCAGCTCCCCTGGCCGCCTCGGCCCACCCATCATCCCACACCCATCAACCCTCGGAATTCCCCCATGAGACATCTTCTGCTTGGCGCCTCTCTCGGTGTCGTTCTGGCCTGCGCCGGCCTCGCCCCGTGTGTCGCCGCCGAGGATTCCGGCGCCACCACCTCGCCGACGCGCATGGGCGCCTGGGGCTTCGACCTTACCGGTCGCGACACCGCTGTTTCACCCGGCGCCGACTTCTTCGAATACGCCAACGGCGACTACCTGAAGACCCTCGTCATCCCGCCCGACCGCGTGCGCTACGGCGTCTTCGATGGCCTGACGGTGCTTTCCGAAAACCGCGTCCACGCCATCTTGGACGCCGCGGCCGCCAATCCCGCCGCTGCCGGCGACGAAGCTCGGATCGGGGCCTTCTACAAGGCGTTTCTCGACGAGGGCCGCATCGAGTCCCTGGACGCCGCCCCCCTGGCGCCTGACCTGGCGGCCATCCACGCCGCCCATGACCGCTCGGCCCTGGCCGCCCTGATGGGCGCCGCCAACAAGAATTTCTACCGCTCGTTCTTCGCGGTGAGGCTCTCCCCCGACGCCAAGGCGCCGACGCGCTACGCGGTCCATATTGGCCAGGCCGGCCTCGGTCTTCCCGACCGCGACTATTATCTGGCGCCCAGCTTCGCGGCCAAGAAGGCCGCCTATCAGGCCTATGTCGCCCAAAGCCTGCGGGCGGTGAACTGGCCGGACGCCGACGCCCAGGCGGCGGCCATCGTCGCCCTGGAGACCGCCATCGCCCAGGCCAGCTGGTCTCGCGTCGAAAAGCGCGATCCGATCAAGACCTACAATCCCATGACGCCCGCCGAGCTGGCGGCATTCGCGCCGGGTTTTGACTGGCAAGCCTTCCTCGCCGCCGCCGATCTGGGTGGCGCGAACCGCGTGATCGTCGGCGAAAAGACCGCCGTGCCGCAGATCGCCGCCATCTTCGCCGCGGCGCCCATCGCGACCCTGCAAGCCTGGCAGGCCTTCAACCTGGTGGACGAGGCGTCTCCCTATCTTTCCAAGCGCTTCGCCGACGCCAACTTCGAGTTCCGCAACAAGACCCTGTCGGGCCAGCCGCAGCAGAGGCCGCGCTGGAAGCGCGCCGAGGCGGTGATCAACCGCGATGTCGGCGAGGCGGTGGGCCGCGTCTATGTCGCCCGCTATTTCACGCCACAAGCCAAGGCGCGCATGGAAGCCTTGATCGCCGACCTGCGCGTGGCTCTGGCCGCGCGTATCGAGAACGTCGCCTGGATGAGCCCGCAGACCAAGGCCAAGGCCCTTCAGAAGCTCGCCCAGTACACCGTCAAGGTCGCCTATCCGGCGACCTGGCGTGACTACGGCGCCCTCACCCTCAGCCCCACCGATCTCTATGGCGATGTCGATCGCGCCGCCGCTTTCGAGTGGGCACGGCGGGTGAACCGCATGAACCAGCCAGTCGATCGGGCCGAATGGGGCATGAACCCGCAAACGGTGAACGCCTACTACAATTCCACCATGAACGAGATCGTCTTTCCCGCCGCCATTCTGCAGCCGCCGTTCTTCGATCCCGGCGCCGACATGGCGGTCAATTTCGGCGGCATCGGCGGGGTCATCGGCCACGAAATGACCCACGGTTTCGACGATCAGGGCCGCCGCTTCGACGGGACCGGCGCCCTGGCCGACTGGTGGACTGCCGAGGACGCCGCCAAGTTCACCGTCCAGGCGCAACGCCTCGGCGCGCAATACTCCGCCTTCGAGCCGATCAAGGGGGCGCATGTGAACGGCGGCCTGACCATGGGCGAGAACATCGCCGATCTGGGCGGCCTGCTCTTGGCGCTGGACGCCTATCATCTGTATCTGAAGGGCCGCCCGGCCCCGGTCCTGGATGGCCTGACCGGCGATCAGCGGGTGTTCCTGGGCTGGGCGCAGGTGTGGCGCGGCGCCTCGCGCGATGACGCCCTGCGCCAGCAGCTGGTCACCGATCCCCACTCGCCGCCCCAGGCACGCGTGGACCTTCCCATGCGCAACATCGACGCCTGGTACGCCGCCTTCGGCGTGAAGCCCGGCGACGCCATGTACCTGCCCCCCGATCAGCGCGTTCGCATCTGGTAGCGGGCGGGGCGGCCCGTCAGGGTAATATCGGTCTTGATTGAAGCGCTGCGCGAGCCC
>PMOM01000175.1:0-3242 GCA_003161535.1 Caulobacteraceae bacterium
GTGTGCATGCGGTCATAGACCACCCCGACGCAGAGGAAGAGCGCGCCGCTGATCACTCCGTGGCTGAGCATCTGGAAGAGCGCGCCTTGCTCGCCCTGGAGGTTTCCCGAGAAGATGCCAAGAGTGACGAAGCCCATGTGGGCCACCGACGAATAGGCGATCAGCTTCTTCATGTCCGTCTGCCGAAACGCCACCAGCGAGGTGTAGACGATGGCGATGACCGAAAGGGCGAAGATCAGCGGCGTGAACTGCCAGCTGGCATTGGGAAACATCGGCAGCGAAAAGCGCATGAAGCCATAGCCGCCCATCTTCAGAAGGATGCCGGCCAGGACCACCGAGCCGGCCGTCGGCGCCTCCACGTGCGCGTCGGGCAGCCAGGTGTGCACCGGCCACATCGGCAGCTTGACGGCGAAGGAGGCGAAGAAGGCCAGCCAAAGCCAAGTCTGCACGCCGGGGGCGAATTTGTAGACCATCAGGGCCGGAATGGATGAGGTGTGGGCGATGCCGATCATGGCCAGGATGGCCGCCAGCATCAGCACCGAGCCAAGCAAGGTGTAGAGGAAGAACTTGAACGCCGCGTAGACGCGCCTCTCGCCGCCCCAGATGCCGATGATCAGGAACATCGGGATCAGCTGGCCCTCGAAGAACAGATAGAAGACCAGAAGGTCGAGGGCGCAGAAGACGCCGATCACCAGGCTTTCGAGAACCAGAAAGGCGATCATGTATTCGACCACCCGCGTCTCGATCGAGCGCCAGCTGGCCAGGATGCACAGCGGCATCAGGAAGGCGGTCAGCAGAACGAACAGCACCGAAATGCCGTCCACGCCCATGTGGTAGCGCAGGCCGGCGAACCAGGGGGCGTCCTCGGTGAACTGAAAGCCGCTCTCGCCTGGGCGGAAGGAGACCACCACCAGCACCGCCAGGGCCAGGGTCGCCGCCGTCGTGGCCAGGGCGATCCACTTGGCCGCCGCGGCGGTGCGCGGATCGTCGCGCGAGCCGAACAGGCGCAGAAGCAGGATCGCCGCCACGCCGATCATCGGCGCGAAGGTGGTGATGGTCAGGATGCCGGTCATCGGGAAAACGCCCACAGGGCGTAGGACAACAGTCCGGCCACCCCCAGCAGCATCACGAAGGCGTAGTGATAGACATAGCCGGTCTGCAACCGGCCGGTGGCCCGGCCAAGCGCATAGGACGCCGTGGAAACGCCGTCCGGGCCGAGGCCGTCGATGAGGGCCTTGTCGCCGCCCTTCCAGAAGAGATCGCCCAGCACCTCGGCGCCGCGAACGAAGACGGCGTGGTAGATCTCGTCGAAATACCACTTGTGATAGAGAAACAACCAAACCGGCCCGCGCCGCGCGGCGATGCGCGCGCCCAGGCCCTCATGGCGGATGTAGGCGTACCAAGCCCCAAACAGGCCAAGGGCGGTGACGGTCAGAGGCCCCCAGACCACCCATGCCGGCAGGGAGGCGATCTGGTCCAGGATGGCGTTGCTGGACGCGGTGGCCAGGACGCCGCGCCAGAAGGCGCCGCGCTCGACGCCCACGAACAGCTCCGTGAACGCCGCCCCCGCCGCCACCGCGCCGAGCGCCAGGACCAGGAGCGGCCACAACATCACCCAGGGGCTTTCGCGGGGCGTCTGGCCATGACCGCCGTGGTCGACCGGCGCGCCGTGATCTTCGTCATGGCTCCACTTGGCGTGGCCATGGAAGGTCATGAAGATCAGCCGCCAGGAATAGAATGAGGTCAGGCCGGCGGCCAGCAAGCCGACCACGAAGGCGAATTCCGACACGCCATTTGTCCGGCCGGCGATGAAGGCGGAATTGATGATGGCGTCCTTTGAGTAGAAACCCGAGAAACCCAGATCGAGCCCCGGCATGCCGACCCCGGTGATCGACAGGGTGCCGATCAGCATCACCGCATAGGTGATCGGCAGCGGCCTCCACAGGGCACCCATTTTGCGCATGTCCTGCTCATGGTGCATGGCCTCGATCACCGAGCCGGCCCCCAGGAACAGCAAGGCCTTGAAGAAGGCGTGGGTGAACAGGTGGAACATGGCCGCCTGATAGGCGCCCACCCCAGCGGCGAAGAACATGTAGCCAAGCTGCGAGCAGGTGGAATAGGCGATCACCCGCTTGATGTCGTTCTGAGCTAGACCCACCGTGGCGGCGAAGAGCGCGGTGACCGCGCCGATGACGGTGACCACCTGGCTGGCCACCGGCGCGTATTGGTACATCGGCGACAGCAGGCAGACCATATAGACCCCGGCGGTGACCATGGTGGCCGCATGGATGAGCGCCGAGACTGGGGTCGGTCCCTCCATGGCGTCGGGAAGCCAGGTGTGCAGGAAGAACTGCGCGCTCTTGCCCATGGCGCCGATGAAGAGCAGCACGCAGGCCAAATCCATCAGCCGCCAGGCGTGGCCGGCGAAGCGCCAGGTCAGGTTCGCGTGGGACGCTGCTTGCGGGAAGATCTCGGCGAAGCGGATGGTGCCGAAGGCCCAGAAAACCGTCATGATGCCAAGGGCGAAGCCAACGTCGCCGATGCGGTTGACCACGAAGGCCTTGATCGCCGCGTCGTTGGCGGTGGTCTTGTGATACCAAAAGCCGATGAGCAGATAGCTCGCCAGTCCCACGCCTTCCCAGCCGAAGAAGAGCTGCATGAAGTCGGCGGCGGTCACCAAGGCCAGCATGGCGAAGGTGAAGAAGGACAGATAGGCGAAGAACCGCGGCTTGCCGGGGTCGGCCTTCATGTACCCCCAGCTGTAGAGGTGGACGAGAGCCGAGACGCTCGTCACCACCACCAGCATCACCGCCGACAGCGAATCGATGCGCACCGACCAGGTCGAGCGGAAAGCGCCCACGTCGATAAAGGGCGCGAGTTCGACCGTGAAGTGGGCCGGCCAGCCCCCCCAGATCACCTCAGCGAACGTCACCCAGCCCAGGGCGCAGGATAAGAATAGCAGGCCGGTGGTCACCGCCATCGAGGCGACATCGCCGATCCGCCGCCCNNGGGGCGAGGACGAGCGCGGTAACCAGGAGTTGGGGCGTCACCCTAGCCCCTCATCACCGAAGCATCGTCCACGGCGATGTCGCCGCGGGCGCGGAAGAAGGTGACCAGGATGGCGAGGCCCACAGCCGCCTCGGCCGCCGCCACGGTGAGCACGAAGAGGGCGTAGATCTGGCCGACCACGTCGTGCAGGAAGGCTGAAAAGGCGACCAGATTGATGTTCACCGCCAGCAGGA
>PMOM01000175.1:3247-3452 GCA_003161535.1 Caulobacteraceae bacterium
TTGCGGTTCACGAAGATGCCGAAGACTCCGATGGTGAACAGGATCGCCGCCACGGTCAGGTAGTGGGCCAGACCGATGATCATGGCGCGATCCCCTCGCCGGACTTGATCGAAACGGTGCGCATGCCGCTGGCCGGAGTCCTGGCCACCTGGGCGGCGATGCTCTGGCGCCTGATCCCGCCGCGATGCTTCAAGGTCAGCACGAT
>PMOM01000127.1:0-3753 GCA_003161535.1 Caulobacteraceae bacterium
ACCGCCTTGCCGCCCAAGTCGCCCAGCACGAGCGGCCGAATGCCAAGCGGGTCACGAACGCCCATGAGCTTCTTGTTGGTGAGCGCGACAAGGGCGTAACCGCCCTCAACCTGGGACAAGGCGTCGATGAAGCGGTCGACCACCTTCTGTTTTCTCGAGCGGGCGATGAGATGCAGGATGACTTCCGAGTCCGAGGTCGACTGAAAGATCGCTCCGTCCGACACCAGCGCCTCGCGCAGGCACAGGAAATTGGTCAGGTTGCCATTGTGGGCGATGGCCACGCCGCCGGCCTCGAGGTCGGCGAACATCGGCTGGCCGTTGCGCAGGAAGCTGCCGCCGGCGGTGGAATAGCGGGTGTGGCCGATGGCCGCCGAGCCGGGAAGGCGGGTGGCCAGATCGCCGCCGGAAAACGCGTCGGCCACATGGCCCAGGTGTCGCTCGGTGTGAAACCCCTGACCGTCGAAAGCGGCGATGCCGCACGCTTCCTGACCACGGTGCTGCAAAGCGTGCAGACCCAGGGCGACGACCGTCGAGGCGTCGGGGACTCCAAATACCCCGAACACGCCGCACTCAAGGCGGAGCTGATCGTTGTCGGAGCGTCCAGTCGAGGTCACCGCGATTTCTCCACCAGAGCATCGAGCGCGCGGCGCTGATCGTCGCTGTAGCCGTGCAAACCAGGGCGGCCGCGCGCCGGCTTGGGTGCGGTCGTCGGAGGCGGCGTCTCGCCCGTCACCGCCTCGGTCATGGCCGGCGCCACGCCTCGCGCCACTTTCAATCCCTTGGGCGCGAAGGTCCGTAGCACCGCGCCGGCCGCTTCGGCCAGCGGATAGATTCTCGCGCCGGTGATCCACGACGGCATCCGCTCGGGAGGCGTGGCGGCGTTGATTAGTAGAGCGAAGACTCCGATCACCACCAGTCCGCGCACCAGCCCGATGGCGAAGCCGAGCCCCCGGTCGAGGCCCGAGAGCGCGGTCTGCCGCACCGTGCGGGTAAGGGCGCCGCCGATCATGCGCAGCACGATGTAGGCGAGGATGAACAGGATCAGGATGGCGGCGGTGTTGGCGATCCACGGCGTGTGAATGGCGTGTCGGGCGATCGGACCGGTGAAACGCAGGGCGAATACGGCGACCACCGCGGCGAGAACGAAGGCGATGACGGTGGTGATCTCCCGGGTCGCGCCGCGCGCGAATCCCATCAGGCCCGAAACCAGCAGAACGGCGCCGGCGATGTAGTCGAAAAGGCTCATCGTCGGATCATGGGCGCGCTAGTCCCATGCCTGGTCGCCGATCCGGCTGATCGCCTCGGCCAGGCGCGCGACGCCCGTCACCGTGACGCCCGGTCCGCCGCCGGCGCCGACTGGAGCCAGAGCGCGCGAAAAGCCCAACTTGGCGGCTTCCTTCAAGCGGGCCTCCATTCTGCTCACTGGACGAATGTCCCCAGACAGACTGATCTCGCCGAAGACCACACACTCCTGCGGCAGGGCGGCATCGAGCGCCGAAGAAGCCAGGGCGGCGGCCGCCGCCAAATCCGCCGCCGGCTCGCTGATTCGCAGGCCGCCAGCTACGTTCAAATAGACATCACGAGAGGCGAATCCAAGTCCGCAGCGCGCTTCCAGGACCGCCATGACCATGGCCAAGCGCCCGCCGTCCCAGCCCACCACGGTGCGGCGCGGCGTGCCGTATACGGACGGCGCCACCAGGGCCTGGAACTCCACCAGCACCGGGCGAGACCCTTCGATGCCGGCGAACACCGCCGCGCCCGCCGCCCGCTCGCCGCCCTCATTGAGGAACAGCGACGAAGGGTTTTTGACCTCGGAAAGGCCCGCGTCGCCCATCTCGAAGACGCCGATCTCGTCGGTGGCGCCAAAGCGGTTCTTGGCCCCGCGCAGGATGCGAAACGGATAACCCCGCTCGCCCTCGAAGGCGAGCACCGCGTCGACCATGTGCTCGACAACCCGGGGACCGGCGATCTGACCATCCTTGGTGACGTGGCCCACCAGCACCACCGCGACGCCCCGCCGTTTGGCCAGGCGGACCAGTTCGCCGGCGCAGGCCCGCACCTGGGTCACCGAGCCGGGACCCGCCTCGTGCGCGTCGCTCCACAAGGTCTGGATGGAATCGATGACCACCAGGTCGAAAGCTTCCCGCTTGAGGGCCTCGACGATGTCGCGCAGGGCGGTTTCGGCCGCCAGCTTCACCGGCGCATCGGCCATGCCCATGCGATGGGCGCGGGCGCGGATCTGCTCCACCGCTTCCTCGCCGGAGATATAGGCGCACGCCGCGCCGCGGCGGGCCGCCTGGGCGCAGACCTGCAAGAGCAGAGTGGACTTGCCAACCCCCGGATCGCCGGCCAGCAGGATGGCCGATCCTGGCACGACGCCGCCGCCGCACACGCGGTCGAACTCAGCCACGCCGGTGACGATCCGCGGTTGGGTCGTCGACAGACTCTCAAGGCCCTCGAAGGCCAGACCCCGTCCCTTCGCGCCGCGCGCTGGCGCCAGGGCGCCCGGCGGACGGGCCGTGCTTTCCTCGACCAAGGTGTTCCACGCGCCGCACGCCGTGCATTGGCCGGCCCACTTGGCGTGAACGGCGCCGCAGGACTGGCAGGCGTAGACGGCGCCGTCGCGGGCCATGACGCTCCGATTCGAAATGTGCTCGCGGCTTGCCGCGCCTTAAGGTCTCACGATTCACCGGGTTGCGCACAGACCGTCTCGCCAGAGCCCCGGGACTAAGATAGCCTGCGCCCTGCGATCCAAAAGCAAGGGGGAGGGTTGAATATGAGTGTCGCGGAAGAACCAAGACGGGCGAACCTGATCGCGCGGGCGCAAGGCATCTTGCTGAAGCCCAAGGCTGAGTGGGATGTCATAGAGGCAGAGCCGGCCACAATTCGCGGGCTGTTTACCGGTTACGCCTGCATTCTGGCGGCGATCCCGCCAATCGCCCTGGTGCTGCGTCACCTGCTGTTCATTCACTGGGCGCTGATCCCGATCATCGTCATCGCGGCGATTAGCTATGTGGCGTCCTTGGCGGGCGTGTTCGTCTTGGGCTTCATCATCGATGCCCTGGCGCCGAGTTTCGACGGACAAAAGAATTCGGTTCAGGCCATGAAACTGGCCGTCTACCCCTACACCGCCCTTTGGGTAGCCGGCGTTCTGAACATCGTGCCGATGCTCAGCGTCCTGGCCGTCATCGCCGGCTTGTACGGCCTCTATATTCTCTACGTCGGCCTGCCCAAGCTGATGAAGGCGCCCCAGGAAAAGACGATCGGCTATTTCGTGGTCAGCATCGTCGTGGCCATCGTCGTAAACTTTATCATCGGCGCCATCATCGGCGCGATAACGGTCATGCTGGTGGCCGACGCGGCCGTCTCGAGCGCCGCCGCGTTGACGTAGGTCGCAACGGCCTGACAAAGCGGCGTCGGCCGCCGCGACGGCGAAGGCGCCGCCGCCTTGCCTCAGCGCGCCTCGAAGCGACCTTCGCGGGCGCGGTTGCTGAACTTGGTGAGGTCTTCGTTGAAGTGCAGGCGAACGACGCCGATCGGTCCGTGCCTTTGCTTGCCGATGATGATCTCGGCGAGATTGCGGATGGGATCGAGCTTTTCCTGCCAGGCCAGATGCTCGGCCGTTCCCTCATTGGGTGGAGTGCGGCCCAGATAATAGGCCTCGCGATAGATGAACATCACCACGTCGGCGTCCTGTTCGATGGACCCCGATTCGCGCAGGTCGGCCAGTTGAGGCTTCTTGTCGTCGCGGTT
>PMOM01000127.1:3816-5477 GCA_003161535.1 Caulobacteraceae bacterium
CCGCTGTCGTTGGCGGTGACCAGCTGGAGATAGTCGACCACGATGAGATCCAGGCCGATGGTGCGCTTGAGCCGCCGCGCCCTGGCCGCCAGCTTGGCGATGGAAATGCCGCCGGTGGCGTCGATGTAGAGGGGCGCTTCGCCGATTTCCTGGGCGGCGTCGCGGATGCGGCCAAATTCGCTGGCGTTGATCTCGCCCTTGCGGATCTTGTCGGAGGGGACTTCGGTGACCTCCGCCAGCAGGCGCATGGCCAGCTGCTCGGCCGCCATTTCCAGTGAGAAGAAGGCGACCACGCCGCCGCTTACGGTCTTTCGCCCGCCGTCCGGCTGCGGCTCCCAGGCGTAGCGACGCGCGACATTGAAGGCGATGTTGGCGGCCAAAGAGGACTTGCCCATGGAAGGTCGGCCGGCGACGATGATCAGGTCCGACGGATGCAAGCCGCCCAGCTTCTGATCGAGGTCGGTCAATCCGGTGGATAGCCCCGACAGGCCGCCGTCGCGGTTGTAGGCCTCCGCGGCCATGGTCACCGCGCCGCTGAGCGCATCGGTAAAGCCCATCAGCCCGCTGGAAGTCGAGCCGGTTTCGGCCAGGGTGTAGAGTTGCTGCTCGGCCGCCTCGATCTGTTCGCGGCCCGACATTTCGGGGTCGCCCACCTGGGCGTTTCCCGCGATCTCGCCGCCGATGCGGATGAGGTCGCGACGCAGAGCCAGGTCGTAGATGACGCGGGCGTAGTCGGCGATGTTGGCGGCCGGCGGCGCGCGGTCCACCAGGTCGGCCAGATATCGCATGCCGCCCAGTTCCTCGAAGGCGGGGTCGCGCTGAAACTGTTCGGCGAGCAAAATCGGCTCGGCCAACTGCCCGCGGCGCACGGCGTTCTGGATGGCGCCGAACAGCCGGCCATGGAACGGCTCGAAGAAATGTCCCGGCTGGAAAGAGTCGCTCAGGCGCTCATAAGCGCTGTTGTCATACAGAAGAACGCCAAGCAGGGCTTGTTCAGCCTCTATGTTCGACGGGGCGTGAAGGACGTCAGCCGACGGCGTGGGCGCGCGCAGGTCGAGAAGGGGAACGATGGCCATATCTATCGATAGCCCAATCAGGCCGCCTCGCGCGTCGCGACATGCTGTCTTGCCCACAGGAAAAGCGCGCCTGTGGACGATGTGGAAAACAAGCTCTAGTGCGGGCGGCCCGGATCAGGCGGCCGCGCGTCCCGGCGACCGACCAGTTTAGTCCTCCCGGCCGAGGTTCTCCTGGCTGCCCGCGCCGCCCTCAAGCATGTCGGCGGCCGATTGGGCGTCGGTGGCGCGGTCCTCTTCGAACTGCGAAGTGATGACGTTTTCGCCGCGGGCCTGGCGTTCGGCTTCGTCCTTGCTGCGGGCGATGTTGATGTTCACCGTGAGAACGACCTCGGCGTGCAACCGCACCTTGATGGGGTGCACCCCCAGCGTCTTGATGGGCTTGTCCAGCACCACCATGGCGCGGTCGATCTTGCCGCCTTCGGCATTCACCGCCTCGGCGATGTCGCGGCCGGACACCGAGCCGTAAAGTTGGCCGCTGTCCCCGGCCTGACGGATCATCATATAGGATGTCCCGTCGAGGTTCTCGCCGGCCTTGGCTGCGGCGTCTCGGGCCGTGGCGTTGCGCGACTCGATCTCCACGCGCTG
>PMOM01000127.1:5555-5703 GCA_003161535.1 Caulobacteraceae bacterium
CCTATTTCACGACGTAGGGCAGCAGGGCGAGAAAGCGCGCGCGCTTGATCGCCTTGGCCAATTCGCGCTGTTTCAACGCCGAAACCGCGGTGATGCGCGAGGGGACGATCTTGCCGCGCTCGGAGATGTAGCGCTGCAGGAGCTTGAC
>PMOM01000109.1:0-587 GCA_003161535.1 Caulobacteraceae bacterium
GGGCCGTCGACCAGGCGCTGGGAACGGATGTGGGTGTACCAGGCGGCGAGCGGCGTATCGCGGCTGTAGCCCAAGGCGCCGTGCAGCTGGATGGCGGTGTCGACCACCTTGTGGACCATGTGGGCGAGGAAGACCTTGGCGATGGAGTTCTCCTGGCGAAGATCCAGGCCCTTTTCGGCCTTGTAGGCGATGTGCAGGAGCATCAGCCGGGCCATGTAGAGCTCGGATGCGCAGTCGGCGAGCATCCACTGCACGCCCTGGCGCTCGGAAAGCTTCTTGCCGAAGGTCGAGCGGTTGGTGACGTGGGCGACGGCCATGTCCAGGGCCCGCTGAGCCATGGCGACGTTGTGCATGCCGTGCCGCAGCCGGCCATAGGCGAGGCGATGCTGGCCCATATTGAAGCCGTTGCCCTCGCCGCCCAGCAGGTTCTCGGCCGGGACCACGAGGTCCTTGATGTCGATCTCGGCGTGGCCGCCGCCCATGATGTGTGACAGCGGCCCCTCCAGGGCCATGGTGGGGATGTCGCGCTTGATGATGTAGCCGGGGTTGGGCAGTTCGACGATGAAGGTCGAATAGCGCTGGTGGCG
>PMOM01000109.1:701-847 GCA_003161535.1 Caulobacteraceae bacterium
GCGAGGAGGGGCTTGAGGAACTTCTCCTTCTGTTCGGGGGTGCCGTGCGCCAGCAGGGTGAGCATGGTGGCGTCGTCGGGTCCCTGGCTGTTCATGGAAAGGGCGCCCAGATGGCTCTGGCCCAGCTCCATCTGCACCAGGGCGTT
>PMOM01000109.1:881-4800 GCA_003161535.1 Caulobacteraceae bacterium
GCCGGAAGACATTCGTCATGCACCCAGGCGCGCACCTTCTCGCGGACCGCCTTGGCCTCGGCGGGAATCTCGAAATCGATGGACATGGGCGTCTCCTCGGGCGACGGCCGCCTCGGCGCGACTATGCGACTTGCGGCCCGGCGATCACAAGCCCGAACGGCTAAACCGGAGCACGCCTGCTCAGTCGATACGCGCCAGCACGTCGCGGGCGAAACGGGCGCCGTCGAAGGGCGCGCCGCCGGCGGCGTCGAAGCCTCGGCGGACAATGACCACGCCGCGCGCCGGCACGATGAAAACGTCCTGGCCGCGATTGCCGAGCATGGCGTAGGTCCCGGCCGGCAGGCCCTGGGCCGAGCCGAACAGCCAGAAGAAGGCGCCATAGCCAGGGCCACCCGAAGCGGCGGAAGGCGGCTGGGCGGGCGCGGGCGTGGCGACAAAACGGCTCCAGCCGGCGGGCAGCAGGCGCTCGCCGTTCCACACGCCATCGCCCAGATAGAGCAGGCCCAGGCGCGCCAGATCGCGGGCGGTGGTCCACACCTGGCTGGAGAGGACGTAGTTCCCGCGCCAATCGGTCTCAAGCGTCGTGTGCGTCATGCCGATCCGCCACAGCAATTCCTGGAACGGGAAGGCCAAGGCGCGCTGGCCGTCGCCGAGCCTGGCGCGCAGGGCGCGGGCGGCGAGCATGGCGTCGTCGTTGGCGTAGCGAAAACGGCTGCCCGGCGCCGCTTCCAAAGGCATGGCGGCAGCCACCTGGGTGACCGCGCCGCCGCCAATATAGATCTCGTCGGTGCGGTTGCCGGGACCCTCGGTATTTAGGCCGCTGGCCATGTGCATCAGCTGAGCCAGGGTGATCTTGCCACGCGGGTCGCCGGGCGCGCGCCATTCGGGAATGTCGGCCGGCGCATCGACCCGCAACAGGCCAAGCTGAGCCGCGCGGCCTATCAGTGTCGCGATGAGGCTCTTGGCGGCCGACCAGGTGCGCTGCGGGCGGTGCGCGTCGTAGCCCGCGCGATAGCGTTCGGCGACGATACGCCCGCCGCTGACCACCACCACGGCGGTGGTGCTTGTTCCCGCCCCATAGGTCGCTCGATCGAAGGCTTGGGCGACGACCTCATCCAACTTGGCGGCGTTATTCGCCCGTGAGGCGGCGGCGTCGCGATCCCCGTCTGGCCAGGCGCGCTCGCCGGCGGCGGCGGCGGGCGGACGGGCGGCGAGCCTGGGCAGCAAGGCGGCGCCCTTGGCGTCGGCGCCGATGGGCAGTTGGGCGCAGCCCAGATGCGGGCGCCAGGCGGAGATCCGGGGCGGCAGCCGGCTGTCGAAGGCGACGCTGACGGTCTTGGCCGCGGGATCGATGACCGCCGTCAGTGTACGGATCGCTGTTTGGTACTCCGGATATATGCCTTCGAGGTCGTCGGCCGTCGCCTGGCTCTCGGCGAGGCCGGCGTCGAAGATATCGCTGCACAGGAACGCCGCCTTGTAACCGGCGGCCAGGGCCAGGGCGTGGCCGCCCGTTTGTGGAGCGAGGGCGGCTCCGGCAATCAGGGGCGCGATTGCGGCCAGGGCCACGACATAGCTCATGTGGCGCGCGGCGCGCCTCCAGGCGACCTTGATCATCGGCGTCTTCCTTGGCGGCCCGGGATCATATGAGCACCCTGTCAATCCGAAGCCTGCGCCGCCCTGCCCGCCCGATCAAGGCCGTAGGTCTGACATTGGCGCGGCCAAGGTCTAAACTCGCCGCCGACTGGCCAGGAGTGACCCATGAGCGCCCGCCATATCGCCGCCATCGACCAGGGGACGACGTCCTCGCGCTGCATGATCTTCGACGAGCACGGCGCGGTGGCGGCGTCGGCGGCCCTCGAACATCGCCAGATCTTCCCAAAGCCGGGCTGGGTGGAGCACGACGCGGCCCAGATCTGGGGCAATGTCGAGACGGTGGTCACCCAGGCCCTGACCAAGCTCGGCATCGCGGCCGGCGACCTGGCCGCGGTGGGGATCACCAACCAGCGCGAGACCACGCTGCTGTGGGACAAGGCGAGCGGCCGGCCGATCGCCAACGCCATCGTCTGGCAGGACACCCGCACCGCCGATCTGATCGAGACCCTGGCGGCGGGGGAGGGTCAGGACCGGTTCAGGGCGTCGACCGGCCTGCCCCTGGCGACCTATTTCTCCGGACCGAAGATCCGCTGGCTGCTCGACAATGTCGACGGCGCGCGGGAGGCGGCGGGGCGGGGCGAGATTCTGTTCGGCACCATGGAGACCTGGCTGATCTGGAAGCTCACCGGCCGCCACGTCACCGACGTCACCAACGCCAGTCGCACCCTGATGATGAATCTGGCCACCCTCGATTGGGACGAGACCCTGCTCGAAGCCATCGGCATTCCGCGCGCCATGCTGCCCACCATCGTCTCCTCCTCCGAAGTCTATGGAAAAGCGCGCGGCGTGCTGGCGGGCGCGCCCGTGGCCGCCGCCCTGGGCGACCAGCAGGCAGCGCTTTTCGGCCAGACGTGTTTTTCACCCGGCGAAGGCAAATGCACCTATGGTACCGGCGCCTTCCTGCTGATCAACACCGGCGAGGCGGCGGTGGCCTCGACGCGCGGCCTGATCACCACCGTCGGTTACAGGATCGGCGAAGCGCCGGCCGTCTATGCGCTGGAGGGATCGATCGCGGTGGCCGGGTCCCTGGTGCAGTGGCTGCGCGACAACCTTGGCCTGATCGCCGCGGCCGGCGACATCGAGGCCCTGGCCCGTAGCGTGAAGGACAACGGCGGCTGCTATTTCGTGCCGGCCTTCTCGGGTCTCTTCGCGCCGCGTTGGCGACCCGACGCGCGCGGGGTGATCGTCGGCCTGACCGGCTATGTCACGCGCGGCCACATCGCCCGGGCGGCGCTGGAGGCGGTGGCCTGGCAGGTTCGCGAGGTGGCCGACGCCATGGCCGCCGATCGCGGCGGGCCGCTGACCCTGCTCAAGGCCGACGGCGGCATGACCGCCAACGATCTTCTGATGCAGTTCCAGGCCGACGTCCTGGATGCGCCGGTGGTCCGCCCGGCCGTGGCGGAGACCACTTGTCTGGGCGCCGCCTACGCCGCCGGCCTGGCGGTGGGCTTCTGGCCGGACATGGACGCCTTGCGCGGCCAATGGAGGGAGGATGCGCGCTGGCGCCCGGCCATGGCCGCCGCGACGCGCGAGCGCGAATACGGCCAATGGAAGAAGGCCGTCCGGCGGACCCTGGACTGGGAGACAAAGGCCTGACGGCCCGCCGCCTTGCCGGTGAGCGCCCCAGGCGCTAAGGCGCACCCCCTTGAGGAGGGCGGGCATGGCGAAACCTGAGAACCTGATCGAGACCCTGGCCCTCGAACGGATCGAGGTGAATCTGTTTCGCGGCACGGCCCCGGACAACCGCGGTCCACGCATCTTCGGCGGCCATGTGATCGCCCAGGCCCTGCTGGCCGCCTATGAAACGGTGGAGGAACGGGTCTGCCACTCCCTGCACTGCTATTTCATCCGACCGGGCGATCCCACCGTGCCCATCCTTTACGAGGTCGACCGNNCGGGTGACGGCCATCCAGCACGGCCAGCAGATCTTCAACCTGGCCAGCTCCTTCCAGGTCCCCGAGGAGGGGCTGGAGCACCAGGACCCGATGCCGGACGTCCCCAAACCGGACACCTTGCCTCCCGACCGGCGGACCGGCGATTGGGGACGGCCCATCGACATGCGGCCGGTGGACCTGCAGGACTTCGCCACCCCCCGGATCGGACCGCCGTTCCAGAACATCTGGATGCGGGCCGCCGAGCCGCTCGGCGATGGCGTAGCGCTCAATCAGGCCCTGATCGCCTACGCCTCGGACATGTCGTTCCTGTCCACCTCCATGCGCCCCCACGGCCTGGGCTGGCAGACACCGGGCCTGCAGACCGCCAGCCT
>PMOM01000109.1:4820-7333 GCA_003161535.1 Caulobacteraceae bacterium
CAATATCGACGGCCGCCTGGTGGCCTCCACCGCCCAGGAGGGCCTGATCCGCCATCGGCCGCCGGCGGCGGGCTGAGGCGGCTCACCCCAAAAATGACGGTTTTAGGGGTGGGGCGTCACCAGGATCTTGATCTGGCTTTTGTCGGTCTGCAGGCGAGTGAAGGCGCCGGGGGTATCGTCGAGGCCGACGACGCCGGTGATGATGTCGGGATAGCGCGTGGCGCCTTCGGCCAGGGCGCGCAGGCTGGCGGCGAATTCCTCGGGCGTATAGCCCAGGACATAACGCAGCTCGATCTCCTTGCTGATCAGGATCAAGGGCTCGATGTGATCGGTCTGCATGCACACGCCGACGACCACGATCCGCGTCCCCACCGGCGAGTCCTCGGCCAGGGACTGGACGAGGCCAGGCGCGCCGACACACTCGAAGACCAGCGGCCGGCGGACTTCGCGGCCTTCGGCGGCGGCGAGCATGGCTTCGGCGCGGGTTTTGGGCACGCCATAGTCCGCCCACGAGGCGTGCGAGGCGACATCGGCCGGATCGACCACCCGTTCGGCGCCCATGAGTTGCGCCGCCGCCCGCCGCTCGGGCGAGAAGTCCCAGGCGACGATCGGGCCCAGACCCCGGGCTTTCAAGGCGGCGATCACCGCCAGGCCGACCGGGCCGCAGCCCACCACCATCAAGGCGTGATCGGCCTCGATCCCGGCTTTGGCGACGGCGTGCTCTCCGACGGCCAGGGGCTCGGTCAGAGCGGCGTGGTCGGGGGAAAGTCCGTTGGGGACCTCCAGCATCAGCATTTCGCTTAAGACCATGGTCTGGGCAAAGCCCCCCGGCAGGCGACTGGAGTATCCCACCGACTCGAAGCCCGTCCCCGTCAACACGCCCGGGATGGAGACCACCCGCGCTCCGGCCTTGAAGCGACCCATCGTCTGCGGCCCGGCCTCCAGCACCTCGCAGCAGAATTCGTGGCCAAAGACGGTGTCCGCCCCCTTGACCATGTTGCTCACCGCGCCGGCGCGGGCGGTGAGGTCGATCATGTGATCATAGTGGTCCAGGGCGTGCAGATCCGAGCCGCAGATGCCGCAGGCCAGGGTCTTGCAAAGCACCTGACCGGCCTGGGGCGTGGGCGCGGCCATGTCGTCGACGACAAGGATGCCGGCTCGGCGGATCACGGCGCGCATGAAGGTCTGACTCGCGGTTGAGGAACGTCGCCCGCGACGCTAGCGGGGGTTGTCCGCCTCGCCAAGCAGCTTGAGCAGAGCCAGTTCCGCCGGCCGCGCGCGCGTCGCCAAGGCGCGCGACAGCTTTCCCGCCTCGAAGGCCTCGAATACGGCCGGGTGGATGTAGCAGGCCCGGCACACCGCCGCGGTATTGCCCAGCAGGCCGGCGACCGCCTTCACGCAGAGGGCGATGGCGCGTTTGGCCTCCGCCTTGCTTTGCGGCGGCGGCTGCATGGCCAGGGCCCGGGCGGCGGCCAGGGTGCCGGCCCAGGTGCGGAAATCCTTGGCGCTGAAGTCCTCGCCGATGGCNNCGTCGACGAACTGGAACAGCCTTTGGCCCGGCAAGGCCTGGCAACCGCGCAGGATGCGCGCCAGGCGGGGATCGTGAAAGTCGCTCTTGTGGGTGACGCCACTCTTGCCGCGAAACTCGAATACCGCCCCGGCGCCCGACAGCTTGACATGCCGCTTGCGCAGGGTGGTGAGGCCGAAACTCTTGTTGGCCTTGGCGTATTCGTCGTTGCCGACCCGGATCAGGGTGACTTCCAGCAGGCGCACGACGGCGGCCAGGACCTTTTCCCGCGGCAGGCCGCGCAGGGCGAGGTCGGCGGCGACGCGGGCGCGCAGGCGCGGAAGGGCGCGGCCAAAGGCTTCGAGGCGATGGTATTTGGCCTCGTCGCGGCAGGCCCGCCAACCCTCGTGATAGCGATATTGCTTGCGCCCGCGCGCATCGCGACCGACCGCCTGGATATGGCCGGCCGGATCGGGGCAAATCCACACCTTGGTCCACGCCGGAGGGATGGCCAGACGCGCCACGCGCCTAAGGGTCTTGGCGTCGCGCACCACGCCCCCGTGGGCATTAAGGAGGCCGACGCCGTGGCTCCGCGCTACGCGCCTCAGGCCCGGGTCGTCGTCGTGCACATAGGCAAGATCGTGCGCCTCGGCGACCTGTTCTCCCACATCCGAGGCCATCGCCAACTCCCGCGAAGATCGCCTGCCAACGCGCCTGGCCAAGGCGCGTTCCGCTGGGCGCGCCGATCGGCCCGCCGCGCCTATTCGACGGCGGCGACGACCTGCTAGGATCGCGGCGATCCAAACACGAGGAGACGCGCCATGGCCCGCATTGCCTATTTCGACACCGCCAAGGCCACCGGCCGGGCGGCGGCCGCCTACGAAAAGTTGCCGCCGCTGAACATCTTCCGGATGCTCGGCCACTCAGGCGAGCTGATCGACGGCTTCACCAAGCTCGGCACCCAGATCCTCAACTTCGCCAGCCTCGATCCGGTGCTGCGCGAGAT
>PMOM01000123.1 GCA_003161535.1 Caulobacteraceae bacterium
TTCGACCAGGCTCGGCTGGCCCAATGGATGGCCCGAAACATCACGGGGTTCGCCGGCCCGCTGGAGGTGCGGCAATTCAAGGGGGGCCAGTCGAACCCAACCTACCAACTGATCACGCCGGCGAAGACCTACGTCTTGCGCCGCAAACCCCCAGGCAAACTGCTGCCGTCCGCCCACGCGGTGGATCGCGAGTTTAGGGTTATCTCCGCCCTACACCCGACTGGCTTTCCCGTACCGCGACCTTATGGGCTGTGTACGGATGATGACGTGATCGGCACGATGTTCTACGTCATGGATATGGTGGAGGGACGGATTCTATGGGATCAATCCTTGCCCGACTACGCGCCCGCGCAGCGTTTTGGCCTGCACATGGCGGCGCTAAAGACCCTGGCGGATCTGCACAACACCGACTACCGCGCGGTCGGCCTCGAGGACTTCGGCCGCCCTGGCAATTACATGGCCCGGCAGATCGCCCGGTGGACCAAGCAGTACAAAGCCTCGGAAACGCAACACCTTGAGACCATTGAGAGATTGATCGAATGGCTTCCGGCGACCGTTCCAGCCGACGAGCAGACGACTATCGTCCACGCCGACTACCGGCTCGACAACATGGTCATGCACCAGACCGAGCCGCGGGTGGTCGCGGTGCTCGATTGGGAGCTTTCCACCCTCGGCAACCCGCTCGCCGATTTCAGCTACGTCCTGATGCAGTGGGTCAATGGGACCATCGCCTCGATCCCGGACCTCAAGAGTCACGGCATCCCGACCATGGACGAATATGTCGCCGAGTATTGTCGCTTGACCGGTCGCGCCGGCCTGCCGAACCTGAATTGGTTCTTCGCCTACAACAGTTTCCGACTGGCGGGCATTGTTCAGGGAATCGTCGGCCGGGCTCGCGACGGCACCGCCAACAGCCCGCAGGCCGCGGCCATGGAGGCCCGGGTCCCCTTGTTGGGCGAGTCGGCATGGAAGTTCGCCCAGATGGCGGGCGCCTGATCATCGCTTTTGAGAGCCCTCCTCACCCTGCAAGGTGAAGTCGGCGCCTCGCCGTTCTGGCCCGAACGCGGTCAACAACGCGATCGCGACGGCGCCCACGCCCGCCACCACGGCAAGCGCGAAGCCGTAGTTGTTGTGGCGCTGCTCAGCCAAACCAGCCTGCAGCACCGCGTTTCCCGAAGCCAAGAGATTGCCCAGTTGGTAGGCATAACCGGGGAACACACCGCGCATATTCGGCGGCGAAAGCTCGTTGAGATGCGCCGGCACGACACCCCAGGCGCCCTGCACCGATAGCTGCATGAGGAAGGCGCCTAGCCCAAGCAGGACCGGAGTCGCGGAGAAGGCCCACAGCCAGAGCACCGGCAGGGCCAACAGAACGGCGATGACGATCGCCCGCTTGCGACCGATCTTCTCGGACAGGGCTCCGAAGAACAGACCGCCGGTGATGGCTCCGCAGTTCATCACCACAGTGATCAGGCTGGTGGCGTGTGTGCCGAGCCCATGCTGTACCTGCAGAAAGGTTGGATAGAGATCCTGCGTTCCGTGGCTGAAGAAGTTGAACGCGGTCATCAAGACGATCACGTAAAGCGCCAGCCTCCAGTGCTTGCGGAAGATGAACAGGGCCGCCAGCCCTATGGGCGCGTCGACAAGATAGACCCAGCGCCACAAGGCTTCCCTGCTGAACGAACCAGCCAGCACCGGCGCCAGGGCCGCCGCGAGGGCGACCACCGCCACCAGAGTCAAAAAGGCCAAACCTCGCTTGGGCGCCGCGACGCGTTGCGCTTCGAAGGCTGGACTCTCCTTCACCCCCATGCGGATGAAGACCGCCAACAGCGCTGGGAGCACGCCGATCATGAACATGCCGCGCCAGCCGACCCGGTCGAAGAAAAGGCCAAACACCAGCGCCGCCAAAAGATAGCCGACGGCATAGCCCTCCTGGAGGAGACCGGAGACGAGACCGCGCAGTTTGGCGGGAACGGTCTCCATCACCAGCGAAGCGCCGATGCCCCATTCCCCGCCCATGGCAAAGCCGAACAACGCCCGCAGGATCAGGAGCACGGCCAGGCTCGGGGCGAATGCCGAGGCGAATTCAACGAGCGAATAGAACATCACGTCGGCCATCAGCACGGGCCGGCGCCCGAATCGGTCGGCGAACAGGCCAAAGACGAAGGCGCCGAACGGTCTGGCGGCCAGCGTCAGGGTCAGCGCCACCGCGACCGCCTTCACGTCCGTCCCGAAGTCGTGGGCGATGGCCTTGAACATGAAGACCATCAAGAAGAAATCGAAGGCGTCCAAGGTCCAGCCCAGGAAGCTTGCGGTGACCGCGCTCCACTGGTGGCGATTCATTTCGCGCAGCTCCGATGCAAGCGACATCAGCTGATTCCCCTCAACGCGTCCTATCGAGGTAAGTCCGCACGCCTCTCGCGATCATTTCCAATAGGGCCGCTTCATCGTCAAACCGTACCCGGACGGGCCATGCCACGATCTTCTCTCGCCACTTGGCCGGCAACCGCGCCCAATCCTTCTGACTGGTGATCAATCCCGCGCCCAGGGCCACAGCGCGCGCCGCCAAAAAGCGCAAGGTCGCCTCGCTGATGGGAGCGTGATCGGGCAGGGGCGCGAAGTCCGCCAGCTCGCAACCGGCCGCCTTGAGCGCCCGCTCCATCTTCCATGGTTTGGCGATGCCGGCGAAGCCGACTTGCGGGCCGCTGGGGGGCGGAAATACCGCCTCAAGATGGGCGGTGAACACCGGCTTTCCGGCGAAGACGGCGAGAAGGTCTCGATCGGCGGCCGGCACGTCCGCCGGCAGCAGGATGATCACCGCATCGGCGCGGGCCAAGCCGACAGACAGGGGTTCACGCATGGGCCCGGCGGGAAATACCGCGCCGTCGCCGAA
>PMOM01000026.1 GCA_003161535.1 Caulobacteraceae bacterium
AACTGCCGCGACAGCGACTCTCCCGAAGGCAGATTGCAATCCGGCTCGACCCAGCTGCCGCCGATCGGGATCCATTGGCCGCGTTTCACCTTGGCCTTGATGCGCGCGAAGAGGTCCGGATCGGCCTGCTCGATGACAGCGTACTGATAGGCCTGAGAACAGGCGAACCTGAAGCTCGGATATTCGTCCATCAGCGCGACGGCGGTGGCGAAGGTGCGCTGGCACTTTCGCCGGGTCTCCTCGATGGGCCACAGCCAGGCGGTGTCGATGTGGGCGTGGCCGATGGCGAAGGCCGTGTGAGTCACGTCACCGTTGCGCGCGCCAAGCAGCACGTCGAGGATCGCCTGTCCGGCCGGCCAGGTGGCGCGCCTATCCGGATCGAGGACATTGCACACCCGGTTCAGGTCATGCAGCAGCCGGCCCGCCCAGGTGGTGTCGAGGGCCGGGCGCACGGCGGGCGCGGCCACGCCGCCGAAGGCGCGCGAGGTCTGAGGCGGGTTCCGGTCGGCCTCCAGCTGACGCAGGACCTCGAAGTCATGGTAGAGACGCCAGGCGTCGGCGTCGGCGTCGAAGCGGCGCAGCTCGCACACCGCCAGAGCGTAACCCTCGGCCCGCGAGCCGCGGCCCTCGCCGCCGCCATGATCGGCGCCAAAAGCGCGGTTGCAGGCGACTTCCACGTGGAAGACGATCGCTTCGCCGCCTCGCGCCTTGGCGACCAACGGCGCGTCCTCGCGGCCGATGTTCAGGCCCCGGGCCGAGCGCCCGTCCAGCCACAGCATCGCCTCGGAAGCGCTATCCCAATGCAGATCGACCCGCGCCCCGGCCCAGTCCTTCGGCACGCAAGCGGTGACGCGGAACCAATAGGTCGCCCACAGGGGCCCGAGCGGTTCTCCAAGCTTGACCGCGTGATAGGGGAGGGCGGCCGCGTCCTTGAAGCTGATCCGCCCGACAGGCCCCGCCATTTCGATTAGCTCGACCCGCGTGGTCGCCGGATAGATCGCCCGCTTCAGCCGCCTGGCGAACGCCGCCAGCCGCGCCCGCGTATACCCGGCGTAGCGGCCCCGGGGCCTGGCGATATCGCTGGGTGGGGCGGCGCTGTTGTTCAATTTCCCACCCTTAACCAGACCTTGGCCCCCTTTCCCCGCGAGGGATCCAACCATTCGAGAAGGGCCCTCATCACCCGCGAGCATAGCTGGGCGACGAGTGATCCCAAAGATGCGATCGTCCGGAACGCTCGCTTCAGGCTAGAGGAATTCCCCATGCCGCAACCCCTCAACGTCCTCTTCATCACCGCCGATCAGTGGCGGGGAGATTGCCTGTCGGCGGCGGGCCATGCGGTGGTGCGGACGCCGCATCTCGATGCCCTGGCCTCCGAGGGCGTGCGGTTCGCGCGGCACTACGCCAACGCCGCGCCCTGCGGGCCGAGCCGGGCTTGCCTGCACACCGGGCTTTATGCCCACAACCACCGCTCGGTGACCAACGGTACGCCGCTCGACGCGCGCCATGCCAATTGGGCGCGGATCAGCGCCAAGCTCGGCTATGATCCAGTCCTCTTCGGCTATACCGACACCAGCGCCGACCCGCGCGGCCTGGCCGCCGACGATCCGCGGCTTTTCACCTACGAGGGTCCGCTCCCCGGTGTTCGCGTCGCCACGCCCATGAGCGGGCGGCCCACGGCGTGGACCGAGTGGCTCGCCGCCAAGGGCTATGAGACGCCCGCCGACCCCGGCCAGGCCTACGGCTGGCGCCACGCGGGCGCGGAATACGAGGATGGCGCGGCCCATCCCCGGCCGCTCGCCTTCCCAGCTGAAGTCGACGACACCGCCTTCCTCGCCGGCGAGGCCATGGACTATATGCGCGCCGCCAAGGCGCCGTTCGTGGCGCACGTCTCGTTCCTGCGGCCGCACCCGCCATTCGTGGCCCCTGAACCCTACAACGCGCTTTACGATCCGATGGCGGTTCCCGGGTTCAACCGGCGAGAGACGCCGGAAGCGGAGGGCCGACAGCATCCCTGGCTTGCCTGGCAGCTTGGCCGGCGGGGCTTTCGAGCGCCGCCGGACGAGAAGCGGCTGCGCCGCCTCAAGGCGGTCTACTATGGCTTGATCAGCCGGGTGGACGCGGAACTGGGGAGGCTCATGGCTTTCCTTCGCCAAAGCGGCTTGATCGACCGCACCCTGATCATCTTCACCTCTGACCACGGCGAGCAGCTCGGCGACCACTGGCTGCTCGGCAAGTGCGGCTATTTCGACGAAAGCTTTCACATCCCTCTGATCATCCGCGATCCGCGCGCCAGCGCCGACGCCGGGCGCGGGCGGGCGGTCGAATGCTTCACCGAGAGCGTCGATGTCATGCCCACCCTGTTGGAGGCGATAGGGGCGGAAACTCCCGTGCAGTGCGACGGGCGGGATCTCACGCCCTTCCTCCGCGGCGAGCCGGCGCCGGCGACCTGGCGCCGCGAGGCCCATTGGGAATACGACTTCCGCGACGCCGCCGACGACGCGGTCGAGCGAGCCCTCGGTCTCACCCTGCACCAGTGCGCCCTCACCGTCCTGCGCGGCGAGCGGGACAAGTACGTCCACTTCACCCGGCTGGCGCCCCTGTTCTTCGACCTGGAGCGGGACCCCGGCGAGATGGACGATCTGGCCAACGATTCCGCCCATGCGCCCCGGGTGTTGGCCTGCGCCCAAAGGCTGCTCTCCTGGCGGATGAACCACGAGGATGAGACCCTCACCCACATCGCCCTCACCGACGATGGCCTCGTGTCGCGACCTTCGCCGCGTCAAGGAATCGCGGGAAGAGGTTGGGTCTAAGAGGCGGACGCCGTCGCCGAGGCGGTGCGGATATCGGCGAAGTGGCGCTGCTGAACGACGTAATCCTTGGCCTCTTCGGTCTGGAAGAGGGCCAGGTCCTCCTCGTCGTGATCCGAGACGGGGGTCAGCGCCGCGTCCATATAGTCGGACCGACCCTTCTGGCGCTTGAGGCGGTAATAGGCCGGTGAGAACCTGGCATAGAGCGCCGCCCAGCGGGCGAGCTTCCAAACGGTCTCCAAGCCATAGCGTGGATAGAAGAGCAAGGGCGACTGCAATGGCCGTTCCGGCCTGCGGTCACGCCGCGCCTTTCGGCGCACCAGCCCGCATTCCAAGGGGTGCACGTCCTCTATGTCGATGGCGCCCATGAACCATCCCAAAAGGAACAGCACCTTGCCTGGACTGTTTCGCGTCGCGACCGCCCGCTTCATGACCGTGATCACGTGTTCGGGCGTGTAGAAGGCCCTCCAAGCGGCGCGATAAACGCCCTTCCACTCGGCAGAGCTCATCAACGGATGACCGGTGCAGACGTGGTTTAGGTCATACTTGTTGAGGTCGGGATCCACCCAGACACCCTGGTCGAGAAGGCGTTTATGGTCCTCCGAACCGGGCAGCGGTGTCAGATAGAAGAACTCCAGAATGTCCACTGGCAACTCGCTCTTGACGGTCTCCACATCGCGCAGAATCCGTTCCGGCGTATCGTTGGGAAAGCCCAGAATGTAGCCGCAATAGGTGATCACGCCGGCCGCCTTCCAGGCCAGGAGCATCGCGCGGTATTCGGTGATCTTGTTCTGCCGCTTTTTCGCGGCGAGCAGGTTGTCGGGGCTGATGTTCTCAAGCCCGATGAAAGCGCGCCTGACGCCGGCGCGCGCGGCTTTCTCAATGAAGCCGGGCAGGCGGTGACAGAGCGTATCGACCTGGATAATCAAGTGTATGCGGATCTTCTCCACCTCTTGCAGATGGATCAGCCGGTCAAAGATCGCCTCCCAGGTTTTGTTGCGGGCGAAGTTGTCATCGGTGATGAAGTAGCTGGAAACGCCCAAAGCGTGGTTGGCCCGGATGATCGCCTCGATGTCGTCGGGCGTGCGGCGACGTGATTTTCGTCCCTGAACATTGATGATGGTGCAGAACGAACACTGAAACGGGCAACCGCGTCCGGCGTCGAAGCTGGAGGTGGCTCCGATGGTCCGCCGCATCACGGGCAGCGGTAGATTCGGTATGGGTTCGCCTTCCAGCCCCGGCAGATCGTCCATGAAGTTGTAGATAGGCTTGAGGCGGCCCGATAGGGCGTCGCGCAGAACCTCGGCGAGCCGACCCTGCTCCGCCTCGCCGGCAAAGACGAAACAGCCCAGATCGAGGACCTCTTGCACATTGGCCTCGACCCCCGGCAGCATCGCCAGTGTTCCCGATACGTGGAAACCGCCGACGCCGACGGTTAGGCCAAGCCCGCGCAGCCGCCGCGCCAGGTCCAGCGCCCGGGGGAATTGGTTGGACTGAACGCCGACGAGCATCACCATGCCGTCGCCCGCCCTGGCGATATCTTGAGCGATCCGCTCGGGACGCACCCGGGCGTTCGTCTCGTCGATAGCCGTCAACTCAAGGTCAACGTCGGGTCCGAGCGCGCAAGCCGCCTGCAACTCTTGAGCCAGACCATAGAGGCAGGCGAGCGAATTGGCCGGAATGGGTGAGCGCACCCACTGAATGACGTAGCCTTCGTCGTCGTAGTGCGAGGGCTTGATCATCACCAGCAGGAACCGTCGCCGTTTGGCTTGCGAGTCCATGCGCGCTCCACGATAAACCACCAAAGTATCGCACCGTGGCCGACCCCCAGCAACACGGCCGCCCCACGCGCATAGGATTCGCCCTGTCGCAGGCGACTTGCCGCGCGGGTCGCAGTCGGCCAAGCTGCCGACCCATTGGAGAGATCGAGGGGCTTGCCGGTGAGCGTGTCGCGAAGTTCTTGCGCCGGATTGGCGGCCATTCTTCTGTCCTGGACGGCGGCGGTCGACGCCGCGCAGCCGGCGGAGGATCGGCCGGTGCATCGCTTCCTGGCCATCGCCATCTCGCCCGATGGCCGCGACGTCGCCTCGGTGGAAGGCGACTCGCCGCCTTCCGGCTCTTTTCCGACCCGTCACGACCTGGTGATCCGACGCGCCGACGGGTCCGCGAGCGTCATGGTCGCCCTGCCCTGCGGACGCGTGGTCGAGTGCTGGCCGTCGTCGCCGGTCTGGTCGGCCGATGGCGCGCGACTTGCCTTCGCTCTGCGCACTCCGGGCACTCACGCCCGGTCGCTCTATTCGG
>PMOM01000163.1 GCA_003161535.1 Caulobacteraceae bacterium
CCAAGAACGTGGTCGCCGCGGGACTGGCCGACAAGTGCACGATCCAGATCGGCTACGCGATCGGGGTATCGCATCCCTTGAGTTTCTACGTCGATCTGCATGGCGGCGGCCAGGTCGATCCGGCCAAGCTGGAAAGCCTTTTGCCCCAGTTGATCGGCGGGGCCACGCCGCGCGCCATCCGCGAGCATTTGGGTCTCAATCGCCCGATCTACGCACGCACCGCTGCCTATGGCCACTTCGGCCGCGAGCCGCAGCGCGATGGCGGCTTTTCCTGGGAACGCACCGACCTGGCCGAAACCCTCAGGGCGGCCTTCTAGCCCGGCTTGTTGGGCCGTCGACGCTTGGCGGCCAGGATGATCGCCGCGGGCCCGGCGGGCCAGCCCTGCAGCGCCCGCGTGACCGCAAGGCCGAACAGGCTTGAGCGGCTCATGCCCCACGCCGAGGCCGCGCGATCGACGCGCTCGATGAGGCTGCGGGGAAGATAGACGTTGACGCGCTCGGAGGGGTCGGGGGGCGTCGCGCCGACAGCGAAGAAGGTGACGAAATCGCATTCGGCGGGAAGCTCGATGGCGTCCAGGCGCGTGGGATCGGGCAAGACCGCCTCCCGCTCGGCGTGTTCCTGCACGGCGTGGGCCAGGACGTCGTGGGCTTTGGCCATGGCCTCTTCCTGCGAGTGGGCGGCCGCCACGGCGCCAGGGAAGTCGGGAAACCACACGCCGAAGACACCGCCCTCGTCGCGTTCGAGCACCGCGGGATAGAACCGTTGTTTCAGGGGACCATCTCCAAGCCGCATGGGCAGGTGTGGGGAATAACACACACGAGATATCTCGAGAAGGCGACTCGCGGCGCCCTTGATCGACTCGGCTCGCGGCCGACCCGCGGTGGAACACCGGACACACGCAAACGTTATCGCCACAATCCAGTCGCCATCCGGCGCGCTGGAAACCAAACCAAGAGGTCTCCATGTCCCCCAAGACCCTCCGCGCCGCCGCCGTGATCTTCGCCCTGGCGGCCGCACCCATGTCCGCCGCGATGGCGCAGACCGCCGCGACGCCCAACACATCGACTGCCGCGACCACGACGACCACCGCCGCACCCGACGCCACCGGCGCCACCACCACGACCACCACCACTCCGCCCGACGCCACCGCCGCGACCACCGCGACGACGGCCCCGGACACCACCACCGCGGACATGCCGCCACGCCACAGGCACTTCAACTTTGGCTGGCTTGGACTGCTCGGCCTGCTCGGCTTGCTCGGCCTGCGCCGCCGTGATCACACGACGGTGGTGACCGACACCGTCCCGCCCGTCGTCCGCTAGACGAGCCTCCATGGTCGGGGCGCCAATGGCCCCATGAGCTTGAGCGCCGGCCCGCCCGCCAGGATACGGTGGCGGGCCGGCGGACTCGCGCCGCAGCCGAACTTGGCGCTCAACCGCGTTCTATTTCGGCCGCCGCCAGGGTCCGATCGATTTTTCCTGGCGATAGGCGGCCAACGGATGCAACAATCCATAGCGTGAATCCCCCGCGCGCGGCGACGCGGCTAGAGGATCGGCGATGGTTTACAAGATCAAGGTGAATGGGCGGGTGCGCCAGGTCGATGTCGATGGCGACACTCCGCTGTTGTGGGTGCTGCGCGACTCTCTGGAGTTGAAAGGCGCCAAGTTCGGTTGCGGCGCGGGCTTCTGCGGCGCCTGCACCGTGCATCTGGACGGCGTGGCGATCCGCTCCTGCACCCGGCCGATCCAGAGCGTGGGCGACGCTTCGATCACCACCATCGAGGCGATCGGCGAGACGGCGCTGGGGCGGGGCGTCCAGCGGGCGTGGCTGGATCATGACGTGGTCCAATGCGGCTACTGCCAGGCCGGCCAGATCATGTCCGCCGCAGCCCTGATCAAGACCCACCCGCAACCCACCGACGCCGACATCGATGCGGCCATGGCCGGCAATCTGTGCCGATGCGCCACCTATCTGCGCATTCGCGCGGCCATCAAGGACGCCGCCGTCGCCGCCGTGAAGGGGGCCTGAGAAGCATGAACAAGCCCCTCGCGAGCCTCGGCCTCGATCATGCGACGCGCCGCGCCTTCCTGAAGGTCGGACTGGCCGCCGGCGGCGGTCTGCTGATCAGTTTTTCCGTCCCCCTCAAGGCCGACGCGGAGAGCGGCGAGGCGGTGAGCCTCAACGCCTATCTTCGCATCGCGCCCAACGGGTTGGTGACCATCGCCTCGAAGAATCCGGAGATCGGCCAGGGCATCAGGACCGCCCTGCCGATGATCATCGCCGAGGAGTTGGACGTCGATTGGAGCGCCGTGCGCGTCGTGCAGGCGGCCACCGATTCCAAGGCCTATGGATCACAATTCGCCGGCGGCAGCACGGCCACGCCGCTCAATTGGGACCCTATGCGCAGGGTGGGCGCGGCGGGCCGGGCCATGCTTGTCGCCGCGGCGGCCCAGACCTGGGCCGTGCCCGAAGCCGAATGCCAGACCTCGGCGGGCGTGGTGCGCCATGGCCCCAGCGGCCGCACGCTCGCCTATGGCGCCCTGGCTTCCAAGGCGGCGTCCCTGCCGGCCCCCGACCTAGCCAAGGTCAGTCTGAAGGACCCCAAGGATTTCAAGATCATCGGCCACTCCAAGGGCGGCGTCGACAGCCCCCTTGTGGTCACCGGCCAGCCGCTGTTCGGCATCGATGTGGTCGTGCCCGGCATGCTTTACGCCATTTACGAAAAATGCCCGGTGTTCGGCGGCAAGGTGGTCAGCGCCAACCTTGCCGACGTCGTGGCGATCAAGGGCGTGCGCAAGGTCTTCATCGTCAAGGGCGGCGAGGAACTGAACGGCCTGCTCGACGGCGTGGCCATCGTCGCCGATAGCTGGTGGACGGCGAGCAAGGCGCGCAGGACGCTCAAGGTGGTCTGGGACGAAGGGCCCACGGCAAGCCAGAGCAGCGCCGGATTTGCCGCCCGCGCGGTCGAGCTCTCTGGGCAGCCCGGCGGCAAGTCGCTGCGCGCCGACGGCGACACAAACGCCGCCCTGACCGGCGCGGCCAAGGTTGTCGAGGCGGCGTACGCCTATCCCTTCCTCGCCCATGCGACCCTGGAGCCGCAGAACTGCACCGCCGACGTGCGCGGCGGCAAGGCGGAGATCTGGGCCCCGACCCAGGTCCCGCAGGGCGGCGCCGCCCTGGTGGCCAAAACCCTGGGCCTGGCCGAGGCCGACATCACCGTCCACATGACGCGCTGCGGAGGCGGTTTTGGGCGGCGGCTCAACAACGA
>PMOM01000121.1:0-2619 GCA_003161535.1 Caulobacteraceae bacterium
GCCCGCCGCCTCGTCATAGGCGTACCAGTCGGTGATCCAGTTGGCGCCGTAGCCCATGGCCTGGGCGGCGACGAGCAGGAGGATGCACACCGCTCCGGCCGACAGGCGCTGCTCCCACTCGGGAATGTCCCCCGTGAGATGGCGTGAAACCACCGCGATGGTGAGCGGGGGAAGGCGGATCTTGCCAAGCTTGGCTTGCGCCGTCGCCGCGTCCGATCTCGCCGCGGCGATGCCTTCGAGGCCGCGCACGAACGTCGCCTTAGCCTCGCCTTTCAGCACGACGAACCGCCAGGGTGAAAGCTTGCCGTGATCGGGAACCCGCGCCGCCAGCGTCAACAGCCTCGCCAACTCCGCCTCACTGGGTCCCGGCGCGCGCAGGGTGATCGCCGCCGCCGAGCGTCGCCGCGCCAAAAAAGCCAGCGTCGTGGGCGAAGGATCGATCGGCAGGCTGTCGCCGAAGGCCGGCGGTCCAGTGGGGCGAGACGGCAACGTGTTCCTTGGGGCGATTTATCGAAGGGCTCGGCTGAGGTATAGGGACGCAGCCGCCATCGCAATGAGGCGCCATGGTTTCCCTCAGCCCTCTGGCGCGGGCGCGGGCGGCGCCCCATATCGCCAGATGGCGATAGCGGTCTGGAGCGGGAGACCTCAAGGATCATGCCCAAGCACGTCGAGATGACCCAGCACCTGGAAGTGGTGGGCGAGGCCCTCGCGCCCCCGGTCTGGGCGGCCCTGCGAAACGAGGCGGAGCATGTGGCCAAGGAGGAGCCCAGTCTCGCCTCCCTGCTCAACGCCGTCATCCTGCGCCACCGCGATTTGGCCGACGCCATGTCCTACCAGCTGGCGCGCAAGCTGGCCGATCAGGAGCTGCGGGCCATGAGCCTGCGCGAGGTGGCCCAAGAGGTCTACGCCGCCGATCCGGCGATCATCGCCCAGGCCGAAGCCNNGACCCGGCCTGCAAGGGCTATGTACAGCCGTTCCTGTACTTCAAGGGCTTCCTGGCGCTGCAGACCCACCGCATCGCTCATGCGCTGTGGCGCGACGGCCGCGAGGCCATGGCCTTTTATCTGCAGAGCCGGATGTCGGAACTCTTCCAGGTCGACATTCATCCGGCCGCAGTGATCGGCGCCGGCGCCTTCCTCGATCACGGCACCGGCATCGTCATCGGCGAGACCGCGGTGGTGGGTGACGATGTCTCGATGCTGCACGAGGTCACCCTGGGCGGCACCGGCGCTGGCCGCGGCGAGCGCCACCCCAAGATCGGCTCCGGCGTTCTGCTCGGCGCGGGCGCCAAGGTGCTGGGAAACATCACCGTCGGAGACTTCGCCAAGATCGCGTCTGGATCGGTGGTCCTCAAATCGGTGCCGGCTCACTGCACGGCGGCGGGCGTGCCGGCGCGCCTGGTCAACTGCCCGACCTGCGAGGAGCCGGCGAAGAGCATGGACCACACCCTGGCCGACGACGTCTACGACTACGTGATCTGACCGCGGGCGGCGTTTGGCGACCCGAGACTTAGGTTGCATCGCCCCGGGGGCTTCCACTACGGTCGCCGCGCTTTTAGGTGACTTTGGAGCGCCCCATGGATCAGAACGACATCGACCGCGTCCAGGCGCATCTCAAGCGCACCTTCGGCAATCCTCATATCGCCGTGAAGGCCAGGCCCCAGAAGGATTCGGCCGAGGTGGAGATGAAGGGCGAGTTCATCGGTGTCATCTATCAGGATGAGGATGAGGACGGCTCGTTCATGTTCGAGATGGCCATCCTGCCCGAGGATCTCGACGGCTGAGGACGTTCTACGAATTCTTCGCCGGCGGCGGCATGGCGAGGGCGGGGCTGGGTCCGTCATGGACCTGCCTGTTCGCCAACGAAATCGACGCCAAGAAGGCGCTCGCCTATCGCGCCAACTGGGGAGGCGGCGCGGAGCTTCGCGTCGCCGACGTGGCGGGGATTACCGCGGCCCAGGCGCCGGGCGTCGCCGATTTGGCGTGGGCCTCGTTTCCCTGCCAGGATCTGTCCCTGGCCGGGGCCGGCGCGGGGCTCGAGGGCGCGCGGTCGGGAACCTTTCACGCCTTCTGGCGCATCGTCAAAGAGCTGGTCGCCGAGGGCCGCGCGCCCAGGATCGTGGTGCTGGAGAATGTCTGCGGCACGCTCACGCGGCGGGCCGGGCGCGACTTCCAGGCGATCTGCGCCGCCCTGACCGACGCCGGCTATCGCCACGGTGCCCTGGTCGTCAACGCCGCGCTGTTCACGCCCCAGTCAAGGCCGCGGCTTTTCCTGATCGCCGTGAGAAGCGACGTGCGCATCGATCCCACCCTGCTTGGCGATGGCCCCGGCGATCCCTTCCACACGCCGGCGCTGCGCAAGGCCGTCGACGGCCTTGGTCCGGCAGCCAGGTCCAAGATGTTGTGGTGGCGTACGCCGGCGCCGGCGGTGCGCGCCGTGACCCTGGCCGATCTCATCGAGACCCATCCGCTCGGCGTCAGATGGCACACGCCGGCGCAGACCGCCCGCCTGCTCGGCCTGATGTCGCCGGCCAATCTCGCCAAGGTCAAGCTCGCCGGGCGTTCCGGGGGCGAGCGCGTGGGCGCCGTCTACCGGCGCACCCGGGCGGACGAGCGGGGT
>PMOM01000121.1:2725-6120 GCA_003161535.1 Caulobacteraceae bacterium
GGTCCCGGTGGTCCGTCACCTGGCCCGCCACATCCTCGAACCGCTGCTGGCGACGCGGACCCAAGCGCTGGACGCGGCTTGAGAGTCTATCCGCTCAAGGCTCTCGGCCACCTACCCCGTTTTTCCCAGCGAAAGCGAAAGAGCGCGATCGATTCAGCACAATCGGAACTTGCTCTAGCGGGGAGCGGCCGCCATCGCCGCGACCCGGGCCTGAAATTCCTGGGTCGAATTGACCTTGGGCATGGGCCCGTCGGGGATGGGGACCTCCAAGAAAGCACAGAGCGGAGCCCATCCCTGGGCGACCTCATAGGTCAGCAGGCGCGCGGCCGGAATGACACGGCGCACCGCCTCGTTGTGCCGCTCGAACACCGAAATCGCCCAGGCGCGGTCGTGCAGGCGCTGGTCGAACATTTCGCCGATCACCTTCCTGAACATGATTTCGAAGGCGTCCCCAGCGGTGTGTTCGCGGGCGAAGATCGTCGCCTGGGTGGAGGCGAACCAGGCCTCCGGGTCGCGAACGGTGAGGATCACCTTGGCGCTGGGATAGGCCTCCGCCAGCCGCGCATAGAAGGTTGAACTGGGCCAGTCGACGGTGGAGCGGTAGCCTTCGAATATCATCTCCCAGTCGGCGAGTTCGCCGTCGGCGACGGCCGCCCAATAGCCCGGAGCCGCGGGATTCTTGAACACCTCGGCCATGTGGTAGCAGGGGCCGAACCCGAGTTGTTCGAGCGCCAGCTTCAGCGACAGGGTGCCGGTGCGGCCGAGCCCGGCGCCGATGACCGAAAGACGCATGCGGGTCTCCTCGAACCAACGAAAGTCTTGCAAAAATGACCTGTTTGACTATTCTGGTCAAGCAAGCTGGAGCGTTCACATGGCCGATGGAAATTGGAGCGTCGCCAATGCCAAGGCGAGGTTCAGCGAAGTGATTGAAAGAGCAAGGACCGAAGGTCCGCAATACGTCACCCGCAACGGCAGGGAAGCGGCCGTGGTCGTTTCGACCGCTGAGTGGAAGCGTCGAACCCGCCAGGGTCTGTCCGTCATCGACGTCCTGCTCGATCCGTCCATAAGGGGCATCCTCGAACCTGGCGAGGAGCGGTTATTCGAGCGGGATCGGACCGACGATAGATCGCCGCCCACGTTTTGAAACTTCTGCTCGATACCAACGTGGTCAGCGAGCCAGCAAGCAAACGACCAAACCCGACGGTTGTGGCGTGGCTGTCCCGACAAGATCCGCTTGCGGTGCACATCAGTGTGGTGACCTTGGCCGAAATCGAGGAAGGCATCGCCCGCCTGCCACCGAGCCGCCGTCGAGCGCAACTTGAACCGTGGCGCGATGCGCTGCTCGCATCGATCGGCGAGCGGCTCGTTGCCGTGGATGAGCCGGTGGCCTCCGCCTGGGGCGCGCTGCGCGCCCGCCTGGCCGCCGAGCGCCGATCGATCGCGCCCCTGGATGGCTTCGTCGCCGCGACCGCGGAGGTTCACGGCATGACGGTGGTGACACGCAACACGAGGCATTTTCAGGCGTGGGGTGGACCAGTTTTCAATCCTTGGGTCGACGCCTGATCCCCGCCTCACCCTCGCGCCACGAAGCTGTCGATGACGCGCTTCTCGCCGGCCTGCTCGAAGGCGACGGTGAGCTTGTTGCCCTCCACGCCGGTGACCTCGCCGTAGCCGAACTTCTGATGAAATACCCGCACTCCCACGGCATAGGCGCTGGCCGCGGCCGGATCTGAGACGGCGACCAGGCGGCCTTCGCCCTCGATTACCTGGCTGCGGCCAGGCGGCCCGCCGGCGTAGCCGCGCGCCTGGGCGCGCTTCCACCCCGGGCTGTCGTAGCCCGAGCCATAGTTGACCTCGTCCCAGCGCGAGGCGCCTTCGCGCAAGCCCGGCCCGCCGCCGTAATAGCCGGTCTCCGAAGAGGCCTCGACGCTGGCCAGGGGCAACTCATCGACGAATCGGCTGGGCAATTGGCTGGTCCATCGGCCATAGACCTGCCGGTTGGCGGCGAACGAGATGCGCGCTTCTTCCCGCGCCCGGGTGAGGCCGACATAGGCCAGGCGGCGCTCCTCCTCCAGGCCCCGCTCGCCGCTTTCATCCATGCTGCGCTGGCTTGGAAACACGCCCTCCTCCCAGCCGGGCAGGAAGACCAGCGGGAACTCAAGCCCCTTGGCCGAGTGCAGGGTCATGATCTGCACCGCGTCATCGCCGCCCACCCGGTCGAGATCCATGACCAGGGAGACGTGCTCCAGATAGCTCTCCAGGGTCTCGAAGGCGCCCATCGATTGGACCAGCTCCTTGAGGTTTTCCAAACGCGTCTGGCTGGTCGGCCCCTTGTCCAGGCGCAGGGCGTCGACGTAGCCGCTTTCTTCGAGGATGGTTTCGGCGAGGCGGGGGTGGGGGAGGGTGGCGTGCTCACCGCGCCAGCGTTCCATGTCGCGCAGGAACCCCGCCAGGGCGGTGCGGCCTCGCGCCGGCAATTCGTCGCTGCGCACCAGGTCGCCGGCGGCTTGGCTCGCCGAGACGCCTTGGCTTCTGGCGAGGGCGAGCAGCTTCTGCACCGTGGCCTCGCCGATGCCGCGCCTAGGCGTGTTGACGATCCGCTCGAAGGCCAAGTCGTCATCCGGTGACTGCACCAGACGCAGATAGGCGTGCGCATCGCGGATTTCGGCGCGCTCGAAGAATCTGGGTCCCCCCACCACGCTGTAGGGGATCTGCAGCAGGACAAACCGCTCCTCGAACGCCCGCATCTGAAACGACGCGCGGACCAGGATGGCCGCCTCGCGATAGGCGCGGGTCTTTTTCCAACGCTCGATCTCGTCGGCGACCAGGCGAGATTCCGCCTCGCCGTCCCACACCCCGCGCACCTGCACCTTCTGGCCGCCGCTGGCCTGGGTCCACAGGGTCTTGCCCAGACGATCCTTGTTGGCGGCTATGAGGCCCGAAGCCGCCGCGAGGATGTGCTCGGTGGAGCGGTAGTTGCGCTCCAGGCGGATGACCTTGGCGCCTGGAAAATCACGCTCGAAGCGCAGGATGTTGTCCACCTCCGCTCCACGCCAGCCGTAGATCGATTGATCGTCGTCGCCCACGCAGCACAGGTTCGACCGCTTCTGCGCCAGCAATCTAAGCCACAAATATTGGGCGACATTGGTGTCCTGGTATTCGTCCACCAGGATGTAGCGAAAGCGCTGGTGATAGTCGGCCAGCATGTCTTCGTGACGGGTGAAGATGGTCAGGTTGTGCAGCAAAAGATCGCCGAAGTCGCAGGCGTTGAGGATGCGCAGGCGGTCCTGGTAGAGGCCGTAGAGCACCGCGCCGCGATTGTTGGCGAAGTGCGCGCCTTCGGCTTTAGGAAGCGTTTCGGGCGTCCAGCCGCGGTTCTTCCAATGGTCGATCAA
>PMOM01000069.1 GCA_003161535.1 Caulobacteraceae bacterium
GAATGGCCGGCGATGACCACGCAGCTGACTTCGCTTTGGCTGGCTAGGAACTTGGCCCAGGCGACCGCGTCGTCGACGTAGTTGGTGAAACGAAGGTCGATCTCGGGAGGCGCCGCGGGTCCGCTCGCCGCGATGCCCCGCTTGTCGAAGCGCAGGGTGGTGATGCCGCGGGCCGCGAGACCCTCGGCCAGAAGCCGCAGTGTTGCCGGTTTCACCCCGGCAATCGCCGAATTGCCTTCGCGGTCAGTGGGCCCCGAGCCGGCGATGATCAAGACGGCCGGGCCCGCGGCCGCGGCTCGCGGCACCATGAGAGACCCGTGAAGCGGCGCCCTGCCGCCGTCGATGGTCACCTCGTGCTCGGTGGCTTTAGCGCCGCTCACCACGCAAGCCGCCGCGATGCCGAGAACAACATTCCATCCCCCCATCTTGTTTTCCCCACCAGAGCGGCCCTTACGCTAGGCCAATCGCCTCCCACGTCAAGGCGGCCGCCGTCCGTTGGCGATTGGGCGACCTATTTTTGCAACCGCTTGATCGCCGCCTCGAGCGGCCGGGCGCCGGCCGCGTAGTCGGCCCAGGCCTCGCTCTTGGCCAGCAGGGCCGGGACGGTGCGCAGGGTGAAACGGTTGGCATCAAGCCTTGGGCCGACTTGTCCCCACGTCAGCGGCATGGAGACGGTCGCCAGGGGCCGCGCCCGCGGCGACAGGGGAGCGACCGCCGTGGACATTCGGTCGTTGCGCAAATAGTCGAGAAAAATGCGCCCACCGCGCTTGGCCTTGGCCACGTTCAGAACATAGGCGGCCGGATTGTCGGCGGCCATGGCGGCGCAGACGTCGCGGGCGAAGGCCTTTGCCGCCGGCCAGTCCACCGCGTCCTTGAGTGGAGTGACCACGTGCAGGCCCTTGCCGCCGGTGGTCTTGCAAAAGCCAATCAAGCCCAGGTCTTCAAGGCGCTCCCGCAGCTCCAGAGCCGTGGCCACGACAGCGGAGAACGCAACGTCGGGGGCGGGGTCCAGATCGAAGACCAGTCGGCCCGCGACATCTGGCCTGCCAGGCTGACAATTCCATGGGTGCAATTCAACGGCGGCGGTCTGGGCGACGGCGGCCAATCCCTCGATACGGTCGATCTGCAGATAGGGTTGGCGGTCGCCCGAAACGGTGACCAGGTCCAGCAGACTGGAGGTTCCCCTCATGGCATGGCGCTGGAAAAAGGTCTCACCGTCGATGCCGTCGGGCGCCCTGACGATCGAACAGGGGCGACCGGCGATGTGCGGCAGCATCCATTTTCCGACCGCCTCGAGGTAACGAGCCAAGTCGAGCTTGGTGATCGGCGCCCCCGCCGCGTCATTGGGCCATAGGGCCTTGTCGGGGTGAGAAATCGTGACGCCCAAGACTACATTGGACGCGGGCGACCTGGCGAGTGGCGCGGCTTTGGGCATCGCCAGGGGCGTGGTTTCGGCGGGGGCAGGGGTCTCGGCTTCAACCTCGTTAGCGGGTTTGTCTCGCCGCAGCCCCTTGAAGGCGGCCTGTCGCAGGGCGCCGTCGCCGGTGAAGCCGGCATATTCGATCTCGGCGACCAGGACCGGCTTGAGCCAATGGATGTTGGCCGCCTGGCGTGGGGCGCCGGGACCGACGAAGGGGGAGCTTTTGGCCTCCTGGGCGCGCAGGGCGGGTAGGAGCGTCGCCAGCCGGCTCTTGCCGAAGCCCGTACCGATCCGTCCCACGTGGACCAGCGCGCCGTCGCGAAAGACGCCCGCGATCAATGATCGAAAAGCGCCGTTCGTGGTTGTCCAGCCGCCAAGCACCACCTCATGGCCGGCGCGGCACTTGGCCTTGGTCCAATCATCGCCGCGGCCCGAGCGGTAGGCGCTGGCCAGACGTTTGGAGACCACCCCCTCCAGGTCGAGCTTGCACGCCGAGCGCAGGACCGCCTCTCCCGCCATCTCGAAGTGCTCGACGAAGCGAAGTCGGCGCGCGGGCGGCGTGGGCAACACGCCAAGAGTGTCCGCCAGAACGCTCTTGCGTTTGGACAGCGGCGAGGGTCGCAGGTCCAGGCCATCCGCATACAGACAATCGAATGCGAAGA
Organism: Caulobacteraceae bacterium; assembly: GCA_003161535.1. Lineage (GTDB taxonomy): Bacteria > Pseudomonadota > Alphaproteobacteria > Caulobacterales > Caulobacteraceae > Acaudatibacter. The sequence goes on from PMOM01000069.1 coordinate 2,083, forward strand.
ACACCAGGTCGTCGGTTTTGCCTGAGGCCAGGGCCGCTTGCAGTCCCGCGAAGTCGGGGGCGCCGGCATGGTCGAGAGCAACGATCTCGCCATCAAGCAGGCAGTCGGCGAGACCGCTGGCGGCCTTGGCGATGGCGGCGAACTTCGCCGTCCAATCGAGACCTTTCCGCGTCCTGAGGGCGGCCACTCCGGCGACGGTGCGCAATTGCATGCGATAGCCATCGAACTTGATTTCGTGCACCCAGCCCGGCTCGGCGGGCGGGCGGTCGACGAGCTTGCAAAGCTGCGGCGCCACGAAGGCCGGCATGGCTGACAAAGTTGCGCGCGTCGGCCGCTTGCGGTCGGCGCCGTTTGCGGTTCGTGGCGCGGTCTTGGCCCCCGAGCGCCAGACAGCGCCCGGGCTGGCCGCCTCGCTCATGATGAAAGGGTCCGGCGCCTTGCCCCTGCCTGCGGTGATGGCTCTCATCGAGCGGCCCGAAGCGACCGAACGATCGTCCTTTATAATCGCGCCGCCGGAGCCGGGGGAGGCCGCGGCATCCTTGTGCTTGATCAGCAGCCAGTTGTTGCGTTTGCCGCGGTTCCTGTCGCGCGCCATCCGCACCAAGACCCAACCGCCATGCAGACGCTCGCCTTCCAGGACGAACTTCAGTTCACCGTCTTTGAGCGCCTCGATAGGGTCCGCGTCGTTTTCGGGCGCCCAGTAGCCGCGATCCCACATCTGAACCGTGCCG
>PMOM01000258.1 GCA_003161535.1 Caulobacteraceae bacterium
AAGCCCTACGACATGAAGGAATTGATCCTCAAAGTCGTCGACGAGGCGGATTTCTTTGAGATTTCACCTGACTGGGCGAAGAATATCATCGTTGGCTTCGGTCGCCTCGACGGTCAGAGCATCGGATTCGTGGCCAATCAACCACAAGTGCTTGGCGGCGCCTTGGACATCGACGCTTCGCGCAAGGCGGCGCGNNGCGACGCCTTCAACATTCCCCTGGTCACCTTCGTCGATGTGCCAGGATTCATGCCGGGCACCAAGCAGGAGCAGGGCGGCCTGATCAAGCACGGCGCCAAGCTACTCTTTGCGTTCGCCGAGGCGACGGTGCCCAAGGTGACTGTGATCACACGCAAGGCCTATGGCGGGGCCTTCGATGTGATGAGTTCGAAGAATATCCGCGGCGACCTCAACTACGCCTGGCCCACGGCCGAGATCGCCGTCATGGGCCCCAAGCAGGCGGTGGAAATCATCTTTCGCGCCGACATCGGCGACGCGGAGAAGCTCAAAATCCGAGAGGCCGAATATAAGGCGCACTTCGCCAACCCGTTCGTGGCCGCCTCCCGGGGCTACATCGATGACGTCATCATGCCTCACGGCACGCGCCGGCGCCTGCTGCGAGCGCTCAGCAGCCTAAGGACAAAAGTCGTCGCTAATCCCTGGAAAAAACACGATAATATCCCCTTGTAGTGCGCCGCTGAGTAAGACCCTACGGCGGGGCCGAAATTCAGTGGATACGATCCCCCCGCCCGAGCGAATCGGGTAGTGCCTCGCCGTCCTTTACAAACCGCAGAGACACCGAATTGATGCAATAACGGTTGCGGGTCGGGGGCGGACCGTCGGGAAAAAGATGGCCTTGGTGGGCGTCGCAACGCGCGCAACGGGTCTCGATGCGGACCATGCCGTAACTGGTGTCGCGCACGGCGATCACATGTTTCTCGTCAAAGGGCGCGAAAAAGCTTGGCCATCCGGTGCCGCTTTCAAACTTTGTGAGGCTGCGGAATAGCGGCAGGCCGCACAGGCGGCAGGTATAGACGCCATCCTGCTTGTTATCGAGCAGGCCACCGCAAAACGCCGCCTCGGTGCCATGGTGCAGGAGCACATCACGCTCTGGGCTGCTTAGCGACGCCTCCAGTCGCGCACGCTCCGCCTCGCTGGGAACGGTCAAGTCGAACCCCGATGGAGATAGGTGACTGGACGCAAGCGTTTGGGTCATGGTGCTCCTTGAGCGGCAGACGGTTGTAAAGGTGAAGCGGCGCGTCTAACGCCATGGAACATAGTGCGCAAATCGGCGGCTCCAACCTAAGATGTTCTCGAAAATCCTGATCGCCAATCGCGGCGAGATCGCCTGCCGCATCATCAAGACCGCNNATCGCGGCGAGATCGCGGTGCGGATCATCAAGACCTGCCAGCGCTTGGGCATCGCCTCGGTGGTGGTCTATTCGGAGGCGGACGCCGATTCCTTGGCGACCGAGATGGCCGACGAAAGCGTGTTCATCGGTCCGTCGCCGGCCGCGCAGTCCTATCTGTTGGCGGACAAGATCATCGCCGCGGCGATGGAAGCGGGCGCGCAGGCGATTCATCCTGGTTTCGGATTTCTCTCTGAGAATGCGGAATTCGCAAGACTTTGCGCCAAATCGGGCATCGTCTTCATCGGCCCCCATCCGGCCGCCATCGACACCATGGGCGACAAAATCAAGTCCAAGATCTTCGCCGGGCAAGCGGGCATATCCATTGTACCCGGTCATGTCGGGGAAATCGCCGACACCGCGCACGCAACAACGGTCTCGCGAACGATCGGCTATCCCGTGATGATCAAGGCTTCCGCGGGCGGCGGCGGCAAGGGTATCCGCGTCGCGCGCAATCGACGCGACGTCGAGGAGGGCTTCCCCGCGGTACGCGCCGAGGCCAAGGGCGCATTCGGCGACGACCGAATCTTCATTGAAAAGTTCATCGAGAATCCGCGGCACGTGGAGATCCAGGTCCTGGGGGACAAGCACGGGCACGTGGTTCATCTCTTCGAGCGCGAATGTTCGATCCAGCGACGCAACCAGAAGGTCATCGAAGAAGCGCCGTCGCCGCTGCTCGACGCGGCCACCCGGACCGCCATGGGCGAGCAGGCCGTCACCCTGGCCCGGGCGGTCAACTACGACTCCGCGGGGACCGTAGAGTTCGTGGTCGGCCAGGATAAATCCTTTTATTTCCTGGAGATGAACACCCGCCTCCAGGTCGAACACCCGGTCACCGAGCTCATCACCGGCGTTGATCTGGTCGAACAAATGATCCGGGTCGCCGCCGGCGAGCCACTCGGCTTTGCCCAGTCGGATCTGGCTATCGATGGCTGGGCGATCGAAAGCCGCATCTATGCCGAGGACCCCTACCGCGGGTTCCTGCCCTCCATCGGCCGGCTGACGCGCTACCAGCCGCCCGCCGAAGGCGATCAGGGCGACCACACCATCCGCAACGACACTGGCGTGCGCGAAGGCGACGAGATATCGACCTTTTACGATCCTATGATCGCCAAACTGTCCGCGTGGGCGCCAAGCCGAGGCGCCGCCGTCGCCGGCATGGCCCGGGCGCTGGACGAACTCCTCATCGAGGGACCCGGCCACAATACGCCGTTCCTCTCGGCGGTGATGGATCAGGCCCGGTTCGCTCGCGGTGACCTGTCCACCAACTATATCGCCGATGAGTTTCCGGGCGGCTTTCACGGCCTACCTGCCAGTCCCTGGCAGATCGACCTGATCACCGCGGTGGCCTGTGAAATTCATTGCGTCCTGACTCGCCGGGCGCGCGGAACTGGGGGGCTGGTCTCGATGCGCCCGCGGGTCCGCTGGGTGGTGCTGGCCGGAGACATAAGGCGCGAGGTTGATCTCGGCCTTGAAGGAGCCAGGTTGACGATCGATCTGGTCGAGGAAGCCCGCAGACTGGTGCTTGAGGACGTCGACTGGCGCCCAGGCTTGCCTCTGTTTCGCGGCAGGCTGGATGGTCGGGCCTTCACCGCCAGCGTGCGTCAAGCCGTGGAGGGCTTCATCATTCGCCACCGCGCCGCCAGCACGCGCGTGCTGGTGCTCACGCCAGCCTCAGCCGAACTGCACGAGCGCCTGCCGGCCAGGGCCCCGGCCGACACCTTTCGTCTCGTCGTCTCGCCCATGCCAGGCCTAGTGGTTTCCATGGATACGGCCGCTGGCCAGGAGGTGAGGGCGGGGCAGGTGTTGTGCGTCATCGAAGCCATGAAGATGCAGAACATAATTCGCGCCGAACGGGACGGCCTGATCAAGCTTGTCGGGGCTAGCGCCGGCGACACCGTTGCGGCCGATGACGTCTTGGCCGAGTTCGCCTAAGGTTCTCGAAACGCGGGTCGAAGGAGAGGCAGATGGACGGCGGCCTGATCAACTGGCGGGACCTGTTCATGTCGGCGGCCGGGCGATCGTCGCGCGGCCCGACCTGGATTGCGGTAGCGGCGCTGTTTACCGTCTCGCTGATCTACGAAGCCGTAGCGGGACCGACGCTGAAGTTGCTGACCTTCTGGTTCGTCTACCCGGTATTGCTCGCCTCGGCGGCGTGCGTGCTCTCCAAGCGTCTGCATGACCGGGGTCATTCGGGCTGGTGGGCCGCCCTGGTGCTTTTCGCCCTGGCGATGATTTGGCCCACGCCGCACGGCGCCCGCGCCGTGGTCGCTCTTCCAGTGATGATCTGGGCGGTGGTCGAATTGGGCATGCTACCTGGAGAACAGGGCGCCAATCGTTTTGGCCCCAGCCCGCTGGCGGCGACCGCCTAGAGAGATCTCGGGGTTGCCGCTTCCGCCGGCATGGACAACGCGGTATGCCCCAGCACCGATTGGAGCCCCTCATGAAGATTGAGTTCGTCGCTGGCGACGCGCCAGCCGATAAGTCCGCCGCCTTGGCCGTGATCGCCTTCGAGAAATCGCCCCTGGCGGGCGCGGCGGCGGCGCTGAACAAGTCGACCGGCGGGACGCTGTCACGGGCCGTGGCCCAGGCTCGCTTCAGCGGTGGCATCGGCCAGACGTTGGATATTTTGGCGCCGCATGGCGTGACGGCGGCCAGGGCGATCATTGTGGGCGCCGGACCGGCCGCAACCTTCGATGGTCAGGCGATGGAGCTGGCGGCCGCGCACGCCTATCAGGCGGTCAAGGCCAGCGGCGTCCACACCCTGGTCCTTCGTCTGCCAAGCGTGACCGCTGAGATCGCCGCCCGCGCGGCCTTCGGCATCCGTCTGGCCGCCTACCGGTTCGATCGCTATCGCACCACCGAAAAGGCGGACAAAAAGCCTTCGGTCACCAAGGTGCTGGTCGCCGTTGACGATCCCAAGGCCGCGGCCAAATCATTCAAGGCCGCCGCCGGTCTGGCGGACGCGATCATATATGCCCGCGACCTGGTCTCCGAGCCGGCCAATATCCTCTACCCGGAAGAATTCGCCCGCCGCGTGAAAACCCTGACCAGCCTGGGATTGGAGGTGGAGATTCTGGGCGAAAAGGAGATGAAGAAACTGGGCATGGGCGCGCTCCTGGGCGTCGGTCAGGGCAGCGTGCGCGAGACCCAGCTGGCCATCATCCAGTGGAAGGGCGCCAAGGACGCCGCCGCCCAACCGGTCGCTTTCGTCGGCAAGGGCGTCTGTTTCGATTCCGGCGGCATTAGCATCAAGGGCGCCGACGGCATGGAAGAGATGATCACCGACATGGGTGGCGCGGCGGCGGTGAGCGGGCTGATGTACGCCCTTGCCAAGCGTAAGGCCAAGGTCAACGCCGTCGGTATCCTCGGGCTGGTCGAAAATATGCCCGATGGCGCCGCGCAGCGCCCGGGCGATGTCGTCACGACCATGTCCGGCCAGACCGTTGAAGTGATCAATACCGACGCCGAGGGTCGCCTGGTCCTGGCCGATGCCCTCTGGTATTGCCAAAAGCGCTTCAAGCCCAAATTCATGATCGATCTGGCCACCCTCACCGGGGCGATCATCATTTCGCTGGGCAAGGATCTGGCTGGCATGTTCAGCAACAACGACGCCTTGGCCGAGAACTTGCTGGCGGCCTCCAAGGCTAGCGGCGACATCCTGTGGCGCATGCCGCTGCCGCCGCAATACGAGCGGAATATCGACAGCGCCGTCGCCGACATGAAGAACGTCGGACCGCGGTATGGCGGTTCGATCACCGCCGCCTTGTTCATCCAGAGATTCGTCAACGGCCTGCCATGGGCCCATCTCGACATCGCCTCAACGGCGTGGAAACCGGGGTCCACCGTCCCCACCATTCCTAGCGGCGCCACCGGCTTCGGCGTTCGCCTACTCGACCGCCTGGTGGCCGATTGCTACGAGGGATGAGGACGATCGGTTGGCGGCGGCGCCGTTTGCCCTGATCCACAGTCCTCTGACGGGCCCATCGTGTTGGCGCGGCGTGGAAAAGGCGCTTGTCGCGTCGGGCCATGGCGCCAGCGCTTTCGACTACGGCGGGGTCGTGGGCCCTAGGTGGTATGAAACGGCCGCCGAGAGGATCGCCGCCGCGCTTCATCGTCTGCTTGAGCCGGCCGTCCTGGTTCTCCACAGCGGCGCCGGCGCCCTCGCGCCCGTCATCGTGGCGGCGGCGCGGCCCAAACCGGTGGCTATCGTCTTCGTGGATGCGCTCCTGCCGCACCCCGGAAAAAGCTGGCTGGAGATCGCGCCGCCGCTGCTGGCGCGGCGACTGCGTAACATGGCTATCGATGGCGTGGCTCCGCCTTGGAATATTTGGTTTGCCCAAGACCCGTGCGTCCTTCTGATCGGCGACAACGCCGTTCGGCGTGATTTTGTCGATGAGCTGCCGTCTGTGCCCATGGCCTATCTCCAGGCGCGGGCGCCTTCGCCTTTGGGCTGGCATGGCATTCCGACGGCCTACCTACAGCTCAGCGACGCCTATGAGCCAGAGGCCCGCAAGGCGGCAAGACGAGGCTGGCGGGTAGGCCGTGGCCGCCTGCACCATCTGGCCTTGGTCACCGATCCTGTCACAGTGGCGGGATTGCTTGAGGAGTTCAGTCCGGCATGAGTCAGGCCGCCTGCGAGGTGTGGTTCTACCATCTGGAGCGCGCCTCGCTCGAGGAGGTGCTGCGTGACTTACTGGAAAAAACCCTCAGCCGGGGATGGCGGGCGCTGGTGCGCACGATTGACGCAGATCGATTGGCGCACCTCGACGCGTGGCTGTGGACCTACCGCGATGAAAGTTTCCTTCCCCACGGCGTCGCCGGCGAGGCGGCGTCCGATCGGCAACCCATCCTGCTGACCGCCGGCGAAGACAACCTCAACGCCGCCCATGTCCTCTTTGTCCTTGATGAGCCGCCGCCAGACATTTCCGCCTACGAGAGATGCATCCTGATCTTCGATGGCGCCGACGAGGCGGCGGTAGCGCGCGCACGCTCGCTTTGGTCGGCCTGGAAAGCGGCTGATCTAAGTGTCGCCTACTGGAAGCAGGGGGAGACTCGCGGATGGGAGAAGCAGGCGTGACGCGTCTCGGCCGCCACAGGGGTCGAACGCCGGCGCCTCGTTTCTGGCTGCTTCGTAGGCCTCGGCCGCGGCTAGCCACTTTGCTTCGACCCGCGCCAGGCGCTCCGCCGCCTGAGCATGGCGGCGCGTGAGGTCAGCCAGGCTGGCGTCGTCAGCGTAGCCGGCGGGGTCGGCCAGGGCCGCCTCTAATCCGGCGACGAGCAGCGTCTCGTGGGCTAGCGTCGTTTCGGCGGCCTCGAGGAGTCGCTTCAGAGAACCGTGCTCCGGGCGAGGAGACGCGGGTGCGACGACGGTCCTGCCCGAACTCTTGTTGGCTTGGCGGGCGCGATCAAGCACCAGGCGGGCGTAGTCGTCCATGTCGCCGTCGAAGGGTTTGACCGATCCGTCGCCCACCAGCCACAGCCGATCGGCCACCATCTCCATCAGCGAACGGTCGTGAGTGATCAGGATCACCGCCCCAGCGTAGTCGTTGAGCGCCTCGGTCAGGGCGCGACGGCTGTCGATATCGAGATGATTGGTCGGCTCATCGAGGATCAACAGATGGGGTCGCTCCATGGCCACCATGTTGAGCAGCAAACGCGCGCGCTCGCCGCCCGAAAGGTTGGCGACGTTCGTCTCCGCCTTGTCGACCGTCATGCCAAACTGCGCCAAGCGGGAGCGCCGTTGCGCCTCGCTGGACTCCGGAAGCGCGCGGCGCATGATCCCCAGGGGCGTGTCGTCCCCGTCCATGGCCTCGATCTGATGCTGGTGGAACCAGCCCACCTTCATTCGCCGATCGCGATGCACATGGCCACTCTGGCTGGCGAGGTTGCCGGCGATCATCCGGGCGAAGGTGGTCTTGCCGGAGCCGTTGACGCCCAGCAGTCCGATCCGGTCGTCGATGTCGAGGCGCAGGTTCAGGCGCCGCAGGACGGGCGGGCCGCCATATCCCACCTCAACGTCCTCGAGGCGGACGAGCGGCGGAGCCAGGGGTCTTAGCGGCGACGGAAGCAGAAACGGCGCCACGTTCTCCTCGATTGACGGCGCCACGGCATGCAGGCGCGCGATCATCTTCAGCCGCGACTGGGCTTGCCGGGCCTTGGTGGCCGAAGCGCGGAACCGGTCCACGAAGGCCTGCATGTGAGCGCGCCTGGCTTCGATCTTGCCACGCGTCGCCGTCTGCAGGCGCAGGCGTTCGGCGCGCTGGCGCTCGAACTGAGAAAAGCCGCCGGTATAGAAATCGAGCCGACCCTCGGTGAGATGCAGGATGGCGTCCACCGAGTGATCGAGAAGTTCACGATCGTGGCTGATGACCAGGGCCGTGCGCGGGTATTTGCGCAGGCGCGCTTCCAGCCACAGGGCGCCTTCAAGATCGAGATAGTTGGTGGGCTCGTCCAGGAGCAGCAGGTCCGGCTCGGCGAAGAGCGCCGCGGCCATGGCCACCCGCATCCGCCAGCCGCCCGAAAACTCCGCCATCGGCCTGCTCAGATCATCCGTCGAAAAACCCAGTCCGCTGAGAATCTCGGCGGCGCGCGATGGCGCGCGGTCGGCGTCGATATCGCTCAGTCGCGCATAGATGTCGGCCAGACGTTCGGGCGGCGCGACCTCCAGCTCACTCATCAAAGCCGCGCGCCGCGTATCGGCGGCCAGAACCGTGTCGAGCAGGGGGACGGGCGTGGCGGGATGTTCCTGATCCACCGAACCGATGCGCGCGGCGCGCGGCAGGTCAATCTTGCCGCCGCCAGGCGAGAGCTCGCCCAGGATCAGGCGAAAGAGCGTCGATTTGCCCGCGCCGTTGCGACCCACCAGCCCCACCTTGGCGCCCGCCGGCAGACTGACGGTGGCGGAATCGAAAAAGCGCCGCCCCCAGGCGTCGAAGACTAGATCGTGGATGCGCAACATGGCGGGAAAAACTTTTGCGGCTGAGTGCCCAGGCTCAAGGCGGGGATGGCCGCCTTGGCGGATGGGTCGCGCGCCGTTATAAGCCCGCACCCCGACCTTTCCAACCGCCCCCGAGTGACCGTTTTCCCTATGGCCGAACGCACATTTTCGATCCTCAAGCCGGACGCCACCCGGCGAAACCTGACCGGCAAGATCAATGCGATGATCGAAGACGCTGGGCTGCGGATCATCGCCCAGCGCCGCATCCGCATGAGTCGCGAGCAAGCCGAGGACTTCTACGAGATTCACAAGGATCGCCCATTCTACGGCGAGTTGGTCGAGTTCATGACCTCCGCGCCAGTCATCGTTCAGGTGCTCGAAGGTTCAAACGCGGTGGCAAAGTATCGCGAGGTCATGGGGGCCACCAATCCCGCCCAAGCCGATGACGGCACGATCCGCAAGCTCTACGCCCTGTCGATGGGCGAAAATTCCGTGCATGGCTCCGACAGCGGCGACAACGCCAAGATCGAGATCGCCCAATTCTTCGACGCCGACGATATCGTGGGTTAGAGGCGCCCCCAAAGTCGCGGGGCTAGACCCTGCCCACCTCCCCGCACACGAACGCCGTCTCACCGGCGGCCAACAGGGCCCCGAGGACTTCTTCGGCTTGCTTAGGCCCGACGATCAGCAGGAATCCCACGCCGCAGTTGAACGCTCGGCGAAGCTCAGCTTCGCTGACGCCGCCGGTCTCTTGCAGCCATTGGAAGACGGGCGGCGCGGTCCAGGCGCCCCAGTCGAACCTCGCGGCAAGGCCATCGGCCAGTGCGCGCGGCGGGTTATCGATCAGGCCGCCGCCGGTGATGTGCGCGGCGCCCTTGATTCGGCCCGCCCTAGCCAGGGGCAGGACGCTGGAGACATAGATGCGGGTGGGCGTCATCAGGGCTTGCGCCAGGGTCGAACCGCCCTGGAATGGCGCCGCGTCGCTCCACGCCAAGCCCGATCGCTCGACCACGCCGCGGATGAGGGAATAGCCGTTGGAGTGGGGGCCGGAAGAAGCCAGGGCGATCATCAGGTCGCCCGGCCGCTGCGCCTCCAGCCTGGGTAGGACGCCGGCGCGCTCCACCGCACCCAGGCAGAATCCGGCGAGATCGTAGTCGCCGTCCTGGTACATGCCGGGCATCTCCGCGGTTTCTCCGCCCACCAGGGCCGCGCCCGCCAAGCGGCAGCCCTCCGCGATGCCGGCCACCACCCGCGTCGCGGTGGCCACCTCCAATCGGCCGGTGGCGAAGTAGTCCAGGAACAGCAGGGGCTCGGCTCCCTGCGCCAGAAGGTCATTGGCGCACATGGCCACCAGATCGATGCCCACTGTGTCATGCAGACCCGTCTCGATGGCGATCTTCAGCTTGGTGCCGACCCCGTCGGTGGTGGTGACCAACAGGGCGTCCTCGTAGCCGGCGGCCTTGAGATCGAACAAGGCTCCAAACCCACCCAGGGCGGCGTCGGCGCCGGGCCGGCGGGTGGCGCGCGCCAAGGGCTTGATGGCTTCGACCAGGGCCGCCCCAGCGTCGATGTCCACGCCGGCGCCCGCATAGGTGAGACCGTTGGGTCGCTCGCTCATGACTGGGACGGCTCGCGTTGCTGACTCTCAAAGAAATCGAACGAAGGCCAAGCGTCTTGCATGACCGCCCCCGCGCGTCGTTTATAGCTAGCCGATGATGCCGATCACCACCACCGCCGAACTATCGGCCTTTTGCGAGCAATTGCGAGGCGAGCCCTTCGTCGCGGTCGATACCGAATTCATGCGCGAGACCACCTATTGGCCGAAGCTGTGCCTGATCCAGGCGGCCGCGCCGACAGCGGAAGCTGTGATCGACCCGTTGGCGCCGGATCTGGACCTCGCGCCATTCCTTGACGTCCTGCGCGACACGGCGACTGAGAAGGTGTTGCACGCCGCTCGCCAGGACGTGGAAATCTTCCACAATCTGGGGGCCATCCCCCAGCCCCTTTTCGACACCCAGATCGCCGGCATGGCGGCCGGTTTTGGCGAGCAGATCGCCTATGACGCCTTGGTTCGCCAGATGCTGAAGATCGACCTGGACAAGTCGAGCCGCTTCACCGACTGGGCGCGCCGCCCCCTGAGCGATGCCCAACTAACCTACGCCCTGGCCGATGTGACGCACTTGGCGCGGCTCTATCCAATGTTGCGCGCCAAGCTGGAAGCGGCGGGGCGGATGGGCTGGGTAGCCGAGGAGATGCGGGCGATGACCGATCCGGCTCTCTACGACATGGAGCCGGAGAGCGCCTGGAAGCGATTGAAGCCGCGTCGATTCACGGCAAAATACCTCGCCGTCTTTCGCGCCGTGGCCGCCTGGCGCGAGCGCACCGCCCAGGCCCGCGACCAGCCGCGCGGACGCATCCTCAAGGATGACGCCATCGATGAATTGGCCACTCAGGCGCCCCTTGACGCCGAGGGCTTGAACCGGCTGCGATCGGTGCCCAAGGGGTTCGCCGGCTCCCGGTTTGGACCGGACCTGCTGGCCGCCATCCGCGCTGCGCTGACAGATCCCGAGGCCTATGCGCCGGTGATTGCCCGCAACGCCGCGCCCACATCACCGGCGGCCGGCGCGGTGGTCGAGTTGCTCAAGGTGCTTCTGAAAGCCAGGGCCGAAGACGCCGGTGTCGCTTCCAAGCTCATCGCCACGGTCTCCGACCTGGAAAAAATCGCCAACGACGATGCCGCCGAGACGCCCGCCCTGACCGGCTGGCGCCGGGAAGCCTTCGGCGAAGATGCCCTAAAGCTCAAGCGCGGCGAGTTGGCCCTGGTGCTGGACGGAACGCGGGTGAGGGTGGTGGAGGTCAGGCGCGGGCCGAAGGGGGCCGCGCCATGACTCACGCCGAACACGATCACCACCATCACGGCGACGAAGGCCAGGAGCCGCCTTCCGACCTTGCCCTGCGCGTCAAGGCGCTGGAGTCCCTGCTTGTCGAAAAGGGTCTGGTCGATGCGGCCGCTTTGGATGCGATCATCGAGACCTATGAGCATAAGGTGGGGCCCCGCGACGGCGCCAAGGTTGTGGCGCTGGCATGGACCGACGCCGCCTACAGGCAAAGGCTGCTCGCCGACGCCACCGCCGCCATCGCCGAACTGGGATTTGGCGGCCGCCAGGGCGAGCACATGATCGCGGTGGAAAACACGCCAAGCGTGCACAATCTGGTCGTCTGCACCCTTTGCTCTTGCTACCCCTGGCCGGTGCTGGGCTTGCCGCCGGTGTGGTACAAATCGGCGCCTTACCGCTCGCGGGCGGTGATCGATCCGCGCGGCGTTCTGGCGGAATTTGGGCTCGCGGTGGGCGAGGACGTCGAGATCCGGGTATGGGATTCCACCGCCGAGGTTCGCTATCTCGTGCTTCCGGAGCGGCCGGAGGGGATTGAACACCTGGACGCCGAGGCGTTGGCTGCTCTGGTGACGCGCGATTCCATGATCGGCGTGGCCAAGGTCCCATTGCCGTCGGCGCCGGTCTAGCAATGAACAGCGTCCACGACATGGGTGGCATGCATGGGCTGGGGCCGATTGCTCCGGAGACGGACGAACCTGTTTTTCATCTGGCCTGGGAGACTCGGGTCCTGGCCTTGACCTTGGCCGTGGGAGCTTGGGGCAAGTGGAACATTGACGCCTCGCGTCACCAGCGCGAGCTCATTGCCGGGCGCGACTATCTGGCCATGAGTTACTACGAAAAATGGTTGACCGGCTTGATCGAACTGATCGTCAAAACGGGCCTTGCGAGCCGATCGGAAATCGCCACCGGACGGCCGGTGAAGGGTGCGTCACGTCTCGTCCCGCCACTCAACGCCGCGCGCGTCGCGTCCGTCTTGGCGGCGGGCGGATCCTTCACGCGAGATGTCGCCGCGCCGGCGCGCTTTGTCGCCGGGGACGAGGTGCGGGCCAGGACCATCAATCCCGCCGGTCACACCCGCCTGCCGCGCTACGTCCGGGGCCGGCGAGGCGTCGTGGAGCGCGATCACGGCGTCCATGTCTTTCCCGACAGCAATGCGCACGGCGCCGGCGAATGTCCTCAGCGGCTCTATGGTGTGCGCTTCGCCGCGCGGGAGCTTTGGGGCGAAACCTCCGCGAAGCGGGACACGGTGCATCTGGATCTTTGGGACGCCTACCTTGAACCCGTTTGAGACCATTGGAGCCGAACGAGTGTTCGATGAACCTTGGCAGGCGCAGGCGTTTGCCCTGGCCGTGCGGCTCAGCCAGACCGGCGCCTTCACTTGGTCCGAATGGACGCAGGCTCTGTCTGCGCAGATCGCCGCCAGCGGTTCGAACGACGGCGGACGCTACTACGAAGCTTGGCTAGCCGCCCTGGAGAGCTTGGCCGCCCTTAAAGGTTTGGCTCAGCCGACCGAGTTGGAGCGGCGAAAGGCCGAGTGGGACCAGGCTTATCGCACCACGCCGCATGGCGAGCCGGTGGCGCTGTAGAAACGGAACTCTCGAGCCTTGGCCCTTACGGGGCGTCGACGATTGGCTCTTAGAGAGCCACGTGAGGCTCCGGCGCCGCCGCGTGCGCGTCCCTGGCGGCCGGTCGGCGCACCTTCAACTCGCGATCCAGGAGTCCGGCGAGCGTGGCCGCCCGCTTGACGGTTTGTTCTCCCAAGAGGGAGGAGACCCAGCCCTCTCCAGCTTGAAGCGTCACCGAATCGGCGCGGAATCCCAATCGCGCGCGGGCCAGAAGTTCGGGGCTGCGCCCCGATAGGTCGCACCCCAGGCGAAGAGCCGCGCCCAAAGCTCGGGCGCGTTGGCGGCGTTCGGGGCTGAGCAAGCGCTCCAGGGCGCCGAACTGCGGAATAGCGGTCGTGGCCGTGTGGCGGGCGAAGGCGGCGCAAGCCAGATATATCCGCTCGGCGTGGTCCATTCCGGGGACCGGCGCGCGCAGGACCTGATCGAAGATCAGCTCGGCGCGATGGTCGGGATGAAGCTGCGCGCCCAATTCCGCCAATCGACAGGCGGCGGCGAGCAGAACCGGGTCCCTTTGTCCGAACAGGGGCTCGAGGGTGGCGAATGCGGGACCGATCCAGGTTTCCAGAGCAGCGCCCAGAGCTTCGGCCACCTTCTGGCGGGAGCCCAGTGCGGCGCAGCCCTCGACCAAGGGGTCGCGCTGGCGCACCGAAGGCTTCATGGATTCGAGCAACAGGCCCTCGCGCAAGCCATAGGCGGAAATAACCACCCGCTTGATGTCCAGCTGGTCGATAAGGCCTTCCAACACCACGGCGGCATGGGGCAAAGCTTCAACGCGGCGCCGGGAAATCCCCTCCATGCGCTCAAGTGAAGCGCGAGACTGCTGGCTGATGAACCTCGCCGCGTCCAACGCATCGCGTCGCCCGATCTCGTATTGATGCACAATTTCTAAGGGGTATCCCGATATTCTCATGTGAAGGAGAGCGAAATTTCGCCACGCGCCGCCCACCGCGTTCAGGGTCTCGGCGCTGTAGCGCGAGGCGAGGGGGCCGACATGGCGGTCCACCGCGGCGCGTACGCGCGAGGCGTCAAACTTTGCGACCTCCCCCACGGCGAAGGGGCCCAGGGGCAAGGTGACGCCGCCCGCCGGCGCGCCTCCTTCGAGCCGCGTCAACTCGAGACTACCGCCGCCCAAATCGCCCACCAGCCCCCTCGAGCCCGGCGCTCCGGCGAGAACGCCCAGGGCGGCATAACGCGCTTCCTCGGGTCCCTTGAGCACGCGCAACGAGAGGCCAGTTTCCAGTTCGACCCGGCGACGAAAATCCTCGCCATCGAGGGCCTCGCGCACCGCCGCGGTGGCGGCCGCGAACACGATGGCGGGCCGACTAGCGGCGATCAGGACGCGAAATCGCGCCAGGGCGACCATCGCGGTGGCGATACCGTCCGGCGACAGGCAGCCTGTGCTGGCCAAATCGCGGCCCAGTCCGGCCAGGACTTTCTCATTGAAGACAGTCCAGATCGCTCGACCGTCGAGCCGGTAGAGCACCAGGCGCACTGAGTTGCTGCCGACGTCGATGACGGCGGCGTCGCTTTGGCTGGGCCTATTTTCGGAGGCCGACATGCTCAAACGCGCGTGGCAAATCCTTCACCTTGTGACCCCGACCCGAGAGGGACGGATTGGTCATGAAATACTCGTGGGCGGAAAACGCTCCCTTGAGGTTCCAGCCAGGCCCACGACGATAGGCGCCTTCGGCATTGAGAAGCCAGCTCTGCGCTTCGTCGTTGAGGTTGGCGACCATGATCTGTTGCAGGACCTGCTGGTGAACGGTGGGGTTTTCCACCGGAACCATGGCTTCGACTCGCCGATCCAGATTTCGCGGCATCCAGTCGGCCGATGAAATGAACACCCGCGCCTCGGTGGAAGGCATGGCTTTGCCGTTGGCGAAAGCGACGATGCGGGCGTGTTCCAGGTAGCGGCCAATGATGCTCTTGACGCGGATGTTGTCGGAGAGACCCGCCAGGCCCGGTCTTAGACAACACACCCCGCGCACGATAAGATCGATCGAGACCCCCGCACTGCTGGCTGCATAGAGCGCATCGATGATCTCCGGATCGGCCAGGGCGTTCATCTTGGCCCAGATCGCCGCGGGTTTGCCGTCCTTCGCATTGGTCGCCTCGGCGGCGATCAGGCGCAACAGGTCACCCTTCATGGTCACCGGAGAATAGGAAATCTTCTCGAGGCGCTCGGGTTGGGCGTAACCGGTGATGTAGTTGAACAATCGCCCTGAATCCCGCCCCAGCGCCGGATCGGTCGTGAACAAGGACAGATCGGTGTAAATCTTGGCCGTCACCGGATGGTAGTTGCCGGTGCCATAGTGGCAGTAGGTGCGCAGCGCCTCGCCCTCGCGGCGCACCACCAACGAGAGCTTGGCGTGCGTCTTGTACTCCACGAAGCCGAAGACGACGTAGACGCCGGCGCGCTCCATGTCGCGGGCCCACTTCAAGTTGGCTTCCTCATCGAAGCGAGCCTTTATTTCCACAAGGGCGGTGACGTTCTTTCCGTTCTCGGCCGCCTCGATCAGGGCGGCGACGATGGGGCTGTCCTTGGAAGTGCGATAGAGCGTCTGTTTGATCGCCAGGACATTGGGATCCCGGGCCGCCTGCAGAAGGAACTGCACCACCACATCGAAACTTTCGAAGGGATGGTGGACAAGGATGTCCTTCTCGCGAATGGCCGCGAAGCAGTCGCCGCCATGGTCGCGGATGCGCTCGGGAAAGCGGGCGGTAAAGGCCTTGAATTTCAAATCCGGATGATCGGCGGGTATTAGCTGCGCCATCTGGGCGAG
>PMOM01000183.1:0-320 GCA_003161535.1 Caulobacteraceae bacterium
CCGTGCGGGTCGGGCAGGGCGCCTGGAACCACCACGGACCAGGGCGGCACGACGCCGCGATGGGTCTCGCCCGTCTTGCGATCGACGATGCGGGTCGAGGCGCTGATGAAGACGCCCATGGAGAGCACCGCGCCCTGGCCCACGACCACCCCTTCGGCCACTTCCGAGCGGGCGCCGATGAAGCAGCCGTCCTCGATGATCGTCGGCGCCGCCTGCAGGGGTTCGAGCACCCCGCCGATACCCGCCCCGCCGGAGATATGAACGCCCCTGCCGATCTGAGCGCAGGAGCCAACCGTTGCCCAGGTGTCGATCATGGTCCC
>PMOM01000183.1:338-6042 GCA_003161535.1 Caulobacteraceae bacterium
GCGCGAAAGCCGGCGGCTTCGAATTGCGATTCACCCCACCCGTCGAACTTGCCGGGGACCTTGTCCCACCACGGCCCTATGTCGACACTCAGGATGCCGGCGCGCATGACCTTGTTGGGATTGAGGCGGAAGGAAAGCAGGATGGCCTGCTTGAGCCACTGGCGCACCACCCAGACGCCGCGCTGCCGTTCGGCCACCCGCGCCTCGCCGGTATCCAGCCGCTTGAGCGATTCCTCGACCGCCGTGCGCAGGGGTCCGCGCGTGAAGGGACTCAAGGAGGCGCGCATCTCCCAGCCGGCTTCAATCTCGGCTTTCAGGTCGGCGAGGGACAAGGCGGGCATGTCAGGGGCTCTCTTTGACGCGGGCGCTGGCCAGGAAGGGCGCGAGCTGGCGTGCGCGATAGTGGACGAAGGGCGCGGTCGAGGCCTTCGCGTGCGATCCCACCAGCACCGTGGTCATACCCAGGGCGGCGGCCGGCTCCAGATTGCGCTCGGCGTCCTCGAAAAAGGCGGTGGCGGCCGGGTCGATGGCGTGGGCGGCGATGATGCGCTCGAAGGCTTGCGGCGACGGCTTGGGCGCGAAGGCCGCCGAGCCGATGTGGAAGACATCGTCGAACAGGCCCTCCAGACCCAGTCGCTCCAACACCCGCTGGCAATGAATCTCATCGGCGTTGGTGAAGATGATCCTGCGGCCGGGAAGCCCCGAGATCGCCGCCTTCAGCGCCTCGTCCCGGGCCAGGCAGTCGAGCGGAACGTCGTGGAAGCTGGCGTGGAAGACGTCGGGATCGACGCCGTGGTCGATCATCAGGCCGCGAAGGGTCAGGCCATGTTCGGCGAGATAGCGTTTCTGCAGGACAAAGGCTTCATCGCGCGGCAGGCCGGTGACCTTGACCACGAAGTCGGTGATCCTGGGCGACATCCGCCCGGCCAGTCCCGACTCCAGGGGATAAAGAGTGTTGTCCAGATCGAAGAGCCAAGTCTCCACATGGCGCAAATCCGGCCGCGGAACGGCGCCGCTCACGCCTGCACCAATGTGCCCGCGCCGTGTTGCGTGAACAGCTCCACCAGCATGGCGTGCGGCCGGCGCCCGTCGATGATGACCACCGCTTCCACCCCGGCCTCCACCGCGGCGATGGCGGTCTCAAGCTTGGGGATCATGCCGCCGGTGGCGACGCCGTCGGCGATGGCCGCCCGGGCCTCGGCGAGGTTCAGTTGGCGGATCAGCTCGCCGCCCGCGTCTAGCACCCCGGCCACGTCGGTGAGCAGAAGCAGCCGCTTGGCCTTGAGCGCGCCGGCCAGGGCGCCGGCCACCGTGTCGGCATTGATGTTGAAGGTCTGGCCCTCATCCGAAACCCCGATCGGCGCGATCACCGGAATATAGTCGTCCTCCGAATCGATCAGGCTGCGGATCAGTTTGGGATCGATGCGCGTCGGCTCGCCCACGAAGCCCAGGTCCACCACCTGTTCGATGGCCGAGTCGGGGTCGGTGCGGGTGCGCGTCGCCTTTTCCACGGTGATCAGGCCGGCGTCCTTGCCCGAAAGGCCCACGCCGCGCACGTCGGCGGTCGCCCCGGCCTTGGTGATCCAGTTGGAGATTTCCTTGTTGATGGCCCCCGAGAGGACCATTTCGGCCACCTCCATGGTCGCCGCGTCGGTGACCCGAAGTCCGTGCACGAAGGTCGATTTCACCCCGGCCCGCTCCAGCATGCGGGAGATCTGCGGGCCGCCGCCGTGCACCACCACCGGGCGCACGCCCAGCAGTTTCAAGAGCACCGCGTCGGCGGCGAACAGGCGGGCGACGTTCTCTTCGCCCATGGCGTGGCCGCCATATTTGATCACCACCGTGGCGCGGTCGTGCACCTGGATGAAGGGCAGGGCTTCGGCCAGGGTCCGGGCGGTGGCCCAGCCCGGCTCTTCCTGGCCCCCTATGTCTTGAGTATCCGGCATGCGCGGTCCAGCAAGGTTGCGACGGGCGCCCGCGCGGTCGCGAAGCGAGCCTGTATTATCATGCGAAAGCCGCCGCGGCGATCTCGGCGCGCAGCTGGGCCATGCCGCCGCCCTTCTCGGCCGAGGTGGCGATCACCCTGGGAAAGGCGGCCGGCCGTCTCGAGATGGCGACCAGGGTGGCCTGGACCATGGCCTCGGCCTCGGCGGGTTTGAGCTTGTCGGCCTTGGTCAGCACGATCTGGTAGGAGACCGCCGCCCGGTCCAGCGCGTCCAGCGCTTCGGCGTCCGGCGCCTTGAGGCCATGGCGGGCGTCGATGAGCAGATAGACCCGCTTCAGATTGGGCCGTCCCCGCAAATAGGCCCGCCCCAGGTCCTGGAACCTGCGCGCCGCCACGCGCGATACCTTGGCGAAACCATAGCCCGGCAGGTCGACCAGACGCAGGCGTTCGTCCAACAGATAGAAGTTGATCTCGCGGGTGCGGCCCGGCTCGGTCGAAGCGCGCGCCAGGCGGTGGCGCGACAAGAGGGCGTTGATCAAGGAGGACTTGCCGACATTCGAGCGGCCGGCGAACGCCACTTCGGGCAGGGTCGGCGCCGGCAGTCCGTCCATGGCCACGGCGCCCATCACGAAGGCCGCCGGGCGCGCGAACAGCACCCGCGCCGCCTCGATCTCGCCGACCCCGAACACGCCAACGGGCGGCCCGCTCACCTAGGAGGTCTCGGCCTTGGCTTTGAACCGGCCGAGGAAGTCGTCGATGGGATTGTCGACCTTGAACCGCCGCATCATCAGATATTGCTGCAGGATGGTGATCAGGCTGCTCCACGTCCAATAGATCAGCAGGCCGACGGAATATTGCGCCAGGATGAAGGTGAACATGATCGGCATGAACTTGAACAGCATCTGCTGGGTCGGATCGATTTGCGTTTGCGGCATCATCGACTGGCTGATCAGCATGGTGACGCCGTAGGCCAGGGGCCACACCCCGACGTGCAGCATGCCGCCGAGAATGCCGCCGATCAGGGGAGTCATGCCCGGATCCCACGGGATCAGGCCGAACAGGTTCATGATGGTGGTCGGATCGCGCGCCGACAGATCGTGGATCCAGCCGAAGAACGGAGCGTGCCGCATCTCGATGGTGACGGTGAACAGCTTGGTTAGCGAGTAGAAGATCGGGATCGGCAACAGCATGGGCAGACAGCCGGTGATCGGATTGACCTTCTCCCGCGCATAGAGCGCCATCATCTCCTTCTGCTGGGCGGCGGGATCGGCCTTGTTCTTCTTTTGCAGAGCCTGCAGCTCCGGCTGGATCTTCTTCATCTTCACGCCCATCTCGAAGCCCTTGTTGGCCAAGGGGAAGGTGATCACGCGGATGACCACCGTCAGCATCAGGATGGCGACGCCGAAATTGCCCACGTGCTGGTAGAAGAACTCCAGCAGGATGAAGATCGGCTTGGTGAGAAAGAACAATATCCCCCAATCGACCGCGTCGTCGAAGCGCGGAATGCCCAGGGTCTTCTTGTAGGCGTTAAGGACCGGCACGGTCTTGGCGCCGGCGAAGAGGTGGCTGACCTCGCTGATCTGGCCGCCGGGGGCGACGGCTCGGCTGGGGGCGCTGTAGGTGGCCTCATAGATGTCGATGCTGGTGGCCTTGTCGTTGGTCACCCGCACCTTGGCGTCGATGTGTTCGCTCTGATCAGGGATGAAAGCGGTCATCCAGTATTTGTCGGTAATCCCGAGCCAGCCGCCGCGCGACTGCCAGTCCACCTCGCCGGCCTTCTTCCATTTCTTGTAGCTGGTCAGGCGCAGGTTGGGTTTGTCGAGGCCAAGGACGCCGATCGCGCCTTCATGCACTATGCTGCTCTTGCCGAGCCCCGGCGGCAGATCCTGACGCTGCACCGAGACGTAAGGCGCCAAGGTCACCGGAGCGGCGCCGCGATTGGCCACCACATCGGCGATGGTGAACATCGATTGCGCGTCGACGGAGATGGCCCGGGTGAAAGTCAGGCCCCCTGAAGCGGCGTAGCTGAGCACGATGGGGTGGCCGGGCGTCAGATCGCCGCCCGAGACCTGCGTCCACAACGTCTGAGGGGTGGGCAGGCCGGCGAGATTGGCCCCCACCCAGCCTTGCTCGGCGAAATAGGCGTCGGCCATGCCCTCGGGGCGCAGCAACTCCACCAGAGGCGACGTCTTGGCCACGTCGACGCGGTAGTTTTTCAAATAAAGGTCATCCAGGCGCGCGCCCCGAAGGGCGATCGAGCCCGAAAACGAGGGGGTGTCGACGACCACTCGCGGGCTCATCGCCAGGGCGGCGGGGCGGGATAGATGCGGCTGGACGGGCCCGGCCGCCGCGGCGGCGGCGATGGCCGGCGCGGCGGCCTCAACGCTGGCGCGCGCCGCTTGCGCCCGTCGCGCCTGGGGTCCCAGGATGAAAATCTGATAGGCGAAGATCAGAATCGCCGAGAGGACCGCGAAGGCGATGAGGTTCTTGTTGTCGTTGTTCATGGTCTTGAGGTGGGCCGGGTGAGGAGGCGTTAAGGCGGAGGCTCGCCCGGGCTGGCGTCGAGATCGGCGGCGAGCCTTATCAGCGCGCTTTTCANNATCGTCAAGCAAACGCGGCCACGCCCGCGTCGCGGCGCCCCCCCTGGCGATGAACACATAGTCGCAGCCAGCCTTGGCATACAGGGGCGCAAGAAGCCGGGCCGCCTCGCGCAGGCGCCGCTTGGCCCGGTTGCGCACCACGGCGCCGCCGATGCGGCGCGTGGCCGTAAAGCCGATCCGAATGATGGGTCGTCCATCGCAGCGATATCGGCCCTGAGCCGCCAGCGCGCCCCTGGCGCAGGCGCAACCCTTGGCCGTGGCCAGGAAATCAGGGCGTTTCTTCAGCCGTTCGATGGACGGGAGGGCGAGTGACACTCTCTCTTCCCCTTGCGGGGGAAGGACCTAAGCGGTCAGGCGCTTGCGCCCGCGGGCGCGGCGCCGCGCGACGATCTTCTGGCCGTTGCGGGTGGCCATGCGCGAGCGAAAGCCGTGACGGCGCTTGCGCACCAGGCGGGACGGTTGAAAAGTCCGCTTCACGTCGAAGCTCCAGGCGATGAGTGGCGCCGACCCTTAAGCAGGGGTGCGAATGAGCGCGCGGGGATAGGGGATGGGGCGGAAAGTGTCAATCCGCGCCGCCGTCCCCGCCTCACAGATCGGGCCGGATCACCGCCTTGCCGACCACGGCCCGGTCGGCCAGCAGATCGAAGGCGGCGCGCCAGTCGTCAAGGGCGAACTCGGCATGTACGCGCGGGCGAATCTTGCCTTGATCGGCCAGCGTCCATACCGCCTCGAGGTTCTCCGCCCCCTTCGCGGGAAACTGGCGGCCGTACTCGCCGGCGCGAACGCCCATCAACGAGAAGCCCTTGATCAGCGCCATGTTCACCGGGAGGGTCGGGATGCGCCCGGACGTGAAGCCGATGGTGAGCAATCGCCCATCAAAAGCGATGCACCGCACGCTTTCGTCAAAGATGTCGCCGCCCACCGGATCGAAAATCACGTCCGCGCCACGCCCGCCGGTGAGCGCCTTCACCGCCTCGCGAAAGCCGCCTGTGACGTTCACGCAAGCATCGGGGGCATATTCGTCGTTGACGATCTTCAGCTTGGCGCCAGAGGCCGAGGCGGCGATGACCCGGCAGCCCAGATGTTTGGCCAGATCCACACAGGCGAGGCCGACGCCGCCAGCCGCGCCATGCACCAGCACCCATTCGCCGCGCTTCAC
>PMOM01000179.1 GCA_003161535.1 Caulobacteraceae bacterium
GGTTTCCACCAGATTGGGGATCAGGTCGCCCCGCTGCTTGAGCTGAACGTCGATGTCGGCGAACGCCTCATTGGCCTTCTGCCGCAGGGCCACCAGGCGGTTGTAGGTCCCGATCAGCATCACCAGGAGGGCGGCGATGACGATGACAATGATGATAGGCACGATCATTCTATTTGGGCCTCCCCGAGCCACGGCGCCGCTTACGTAGTCACGAGCGCACCGGAGCGCCAGCGGCTCAGCTGGGCCGGAAGCGCTTGCTGGCGGGGAAGCCCTTGGGCGCCAGGCGACCGGCGGAAGCGCGGCGGCCCAGCCAGTCACGCCATTCCGGCCAGGCGCGGTTGCGACCCGAAGCGTCGGTCCAGGCGGCGCCATCGGCGGCCGCGAACACCAGAGCGTCGCGCAAGCCTCCCTGGCGATAGCTCTGCAGCTTGACACCTTTGCCGCGGGCCATGGTCGGCAACTCGGACAGGGGGAAGATCAGGATCTTGCCGTTGTCGCCGATCACCGCCAAGTGGTCGCCATCGGCCCGCAGACAGACGGCCGCCCCCTCGCCGGCGACCACGAGCACCTGTTTGCCGGCCTTGCGGAAGGCCACGGCGTCGTCCTGCGTCGCCAGGAATCCGTAGCCGGCCTTCGAAGCGAGCAGGCATGTCGCGCCCGGCTTGTGCGCGAAGACCGCCAGAACCTCAACCCTGTCGTCCAGATCGATCATAAGCCTTAGCGGCTCGCCATGGCCGCGCGCCGAGGGCAGCTTGTCCCCCGCCAGAGTGAAGAACCGGCCATCGGAAGCGAAGATCAGCAGCTTGTCGGTGGTCTCCGCGGCGACCGCGAAGGCGAGCTTGTCGCCCTCCTTGAAGATCAGCGCCTGAGGATCCTCCACCCTGCCCCGGGCGGCGCGGATCCAGCCGCGCTGCGAGACGATGACGGTGATCGCCTCGCGAGTGACGAAGGATTCCAAGGTGGCGGCCGGGTCGATCGCCGGGGCGGCGGAGAAGCTCGACCTTCGCTTGCCCACCGCGGTCGCCGGTCCCAGGGTCTTGCGCACGGCGCGCAGGCCGACGGCGACCAGCTTCCATTGCTCCGGCTCGGAGGCCAGGACCGCCCTAAGGCCATCACGCTCTTCGGCAAGGCCGGCGTGTTCGCGGCGAAGCTCCATCTCCTCGAGCTTGGCCAGTTGCCGCAGCCTGGTGTTGAGGATGGCTTCGGCCTGCGCCTCGCTGAGCGCGAAGATCTCGATCAGACGAGTCTTGGGTTCGTCCTCGAAGCGGACGATGCGGATCACTTCGTCCAGATTGAGAAAGACGATCAACAGGCCGGCCAGGATGTGCAGCCTCTGCTCGATCTTGGCCAGCCGGAAGCGGGCGCGGCGGACCAGAACCTCCCGCCGGTGATCGAGGAAGGCGCTCAGCGCGCTCTTGAGGCCCATCACCACGGGCGCCCCCCGGGCGTTGAGCACATTCACGTTGACCGGGAATCGGGTTTCCAGATCGGAGAGCCGAAACAGGCTCTCCATCAGCACCTCCGGCTCGACGTTGCGTGCGCGCGGCTCGATGATCAGACGCATGTCCTCGGCCGACTCGTCGCGGACGTCCCCGAGCAGAGCGGCCCTCTTGGTCTCGATCAGGCCGGCGAGCTGTTCGACCAGGTCGGCCTTTTTGACCTGATAGGGAATTTCGGTGATGACAATCCGCCACCCGCCCCGCGCCGTCTCCTCGCGCGTCCAGCGGGCGCGGACACGCACCCCTCCCCTGCCCGTCTCATAGGTCTCCAGCATCGACTCGGCGGTCTCGACGATCACCCCGCCAGTGGGAAAATCGGGACCCTGGACATGCTCCATCAACTGCGCCGTGGTCGCCGAGGGCCGCTGCAGCATCATCAGGCAGGCGTCGATCAACTCGGCGGCGTTGTGCGGCGGGATGGAGGTGGCCATGCCCACGGCGATGCCGGACGAGCCATTGGCCAGAAGATTGGGAAATCCGGCCGGCAGCACCACCGGCTCTTCCTCCTCGCCGTCGTAGGTCGCGCGGAAGTCGACCGCGTCCTCATCGATGCCTTCCAGCAGAAGCTGCGCCGCGTCGGTCAGACGGCACTCGGTGTAGCGCATGGCCGCGGCGTTATCGCCGTCGATGTTGCCGAAATTGCCTTGGCCGTCGATCAGGCGGTAGCGCTGGGCGAAATCCTGGGCCAGGCGGACCAGGGCGTCATAGACGGCCACGTCTCCGTGCGGATGATACTTGCCGATGACATCGCCGACCACGCGGGCCGATTTCTTGGGAGAAGTGCGCGGATCGAGGCGCAGAAGACTCATGGCGAAGAGCAGCCGGCGGTGGACGGGTTTTAGGCCGTCGCGGACGTCCGGCAGGGCTCGCTGCGTTATCGTCGACAGCGCATAGGCCAGATAGCGCCGTGACAGCGCCTCGCTCAGGGGCTCATCAATGATCCGCCCGCCGCCATCGGGCGGCAGGGTCGCGGCGAGGGTCATGCCCTGGTTTCAGTCCGACTCACGGTCCCTGTCCAGGGCTGGGCGCCAGCCGGGCCGCCGATCAGGGTGGGGGCGACGGCGGCGGGGTCATTTCAGCCTCGACCACCTTGTCGGCGCGCCCCCAGGGCACCCTCGCCCAGGCCCGCTCGTGGAAGTAGAACAACACCACTTTGGTCACGGTCTCCACCGACGCGATCGAGACGGCGATCGAGGCCGCATTGCCCATCGGACGGTGGAACAATGTCGCGACGATGAAGCTGACGATGAAGGTATCAACGCTGCCCACCATCCGCCAGGTCACCGCCTTGACCAGGGAGCGCGAGCGAGCTGTCGGAGCATGGGCGAACATGGGGTCACTCAAGGCGGCGCTGAGGCCCTCATGTCATGGCCCATGGATGAACACCGGTAAGAGGAAATGGATGCGCCGCGTCGTCTTCTTACAGCCGCCCGGCGGCGCTCAATCGGTCGATGAGCCAGAGGCGCGCCGGCGGCAGCGGGCGGTTGAGCGCGGCGAAGACAAAGTCCTGCAAGAAGCGCCCGGTCAGCGCCAAACCGGCGGCGAGATCGCCCGGTCCCATGCGGCCCTGCGCGGAGAGCAGAAACGCCGGCAGCGGCAGGAGCCGGTCGCGATAAGCCTCGCCGGCCGCCGCGCTCACGGCGCGGCCGCTGCGCGGGCTGACCCAGACCAGATCCTCGGCGGCGCCCGTCACCGCGCAACGCGCCAGATCCAGCCCAAAGCCCAGCTCATCTAGAAGGCCCGCTTCGAAGCGCACCAGGACGGCGGGCCAAATGTCGTCGTGGGCCAGGGCGCCGATGAGCGATTCGAAGGCCAGGAACGCGCCGGGATGGGGCTCGCGTTCAGGCAGGGCGCCGGCGACCACCGCGGCGGCCGAGGCCAGTCCGGCCAAGGCGAGCGGATCGTCAAAGAGCGCCGACGGCCCCTCCCCCACCGGCTCAAGGCTCGCCGAGCCCAGCTGATCGGCGACGCGAGCCCGATAACGCATCTGCACCCGGGCTCCGGCCTGCAGGAACGGCTTCATGCGCCGCGACGCCCCGCCGGCCACGTGGGCGGCCCATTTGCCATGTCGCGCGGTCAGCACTTCGACGATAGCGCCGCTCTCGCCGTGCGAGCGGGCGGAAAGAACAAAGCCGTCGTCTTCGAATTCCATCGTCCGATTGGTTAAGGTCTAGACGTCGAAGTCCAGGCCCATCTCCACGAAGGCGTCGCGATCCTCGGCCCAGCTCGCCTTGACCTTCACGTGCAGGAACAGATGGACCGGCCGGTCCAGCAGCCGCGTCAATTCATGGCGGGAGGCTTCACCGATCCATTTCAGGGTCTGGCCACCCTTGCCCAGCAGGATGCCGCGTTGCCCGTCACGCTCCACATAGATGGTTTGCTCAATGCGCGCCGATCCGTCCCGCCGCTCCTCGAAGGCGGTCGTCTGCACGCTGGCGGCGTAAGGCAGCTCCTCGTGAACCCGCAGATAGACCTTCTCGCGAGTAATTTCGGCGGCGAGCAGCCGGGCGGGAATATCGGCGCTCTGATCGGCGGGATAGAACCACGGACCTTCCGGAACCAGCGCCGCCAGGCGATGCTTCAGGTCGTCCACCCCCGCGCCGTCGCCGGCG
>PMOM01000047.1 GCA_003161535.1 Caulobacteraceae bacterium
AGGCGGGTGCAGATCTCGGTCATCTCCAGATGGGTGGAGACCGGCGCCGTCACCCGCACCAGTTCGCCCGCCGCTTCCAGGGCCGCCATGAAGTCGCGCAGACTGCGATAGGCCATGGGCTCTCCCCTAGGGCTGGCCGGCGGGTCTGTCACGCCTCGGCGCTTGGCGCTACACTCAGTTGGCCATGAAACAGATCGACCTTGACGACCTGCCGCCGCGCGCCGCCCACATACTGGCGGCCTTGCAAGAGGGCGAAGAGCTAGTGCTGGCCCAGGGCGGCGGCGTCGTCGCGCGCCTGCGTGTGGAAACCGCTCCCGCTCCGGTCGAGTCCCCCGCCGAGCTTCCCTCCGAGGACCGAATGAAAGAGGTGATGGAGCACTTCAAGGCGATGATTGACGACGAGTTCTAGGCTGGCGCCTTGCGATGCGCCGGCGCCGTTTCGGCGAACAAAAGGATGGCGACGAGTCCGGCCGCCGCCGCGGCGGCCAGGTACCACGCCGGGGCCAGCGGGTTTCCGGTGATCTGAATGAGCCAGGTGATGGCGAACTGGGTCGTGCCGCCGAACACCGCGACGGCGAGGGCGTAGAGGGTCGATACCGCTCCGGACCGAATCCTGGCGGGCATGGATTCGGTAATGGCGACCAGGACCGAGGAGGCCGAGATCGCCAGCGGGATTTGCAAAATCATCACCGCGCCAAACAGGCTGGCGGCGTTGCGGAAATGGGCCAGAACCCAGAAGGCTGGAACGGCCGCCGCCAGCAGAAACAGCCACGGCCAGAGCATCACCGGCTTGCGGCCGAACCGGTCCGACAGCCAGCCGCCGATGGGATCGAACAGAACACCGCACAGGCCTAGAACCGCCGTCGCCCCGAAGGCCAGATTGGCCCGCATGTGCAAAGTCTCGCCGGCGAATGTGGTCATATAGGTCAGGACATAGTTGGCCATCATGGCGGTGGCGAACATCACCAGACCGAGGATCGCGACACGAAGATAGGGCCTAAGCGGCGGCGAGGGCTCCTGGCGCGCTTCCACCGCCTCAAGGGTCTCGGGCAGGCCGCCACGTAGAATCAGGCCAAACGGCACGATGGCCGCGCCGATCAGAAAGGCCACGCGCCAGCCCCAGGCGTCCAGCGCCGGCCCGCTCAGCAGATTGGCCAGCGCCAGGCCCACTAGGCCGGCGGCCAGCACGGCGACGTCCTGCGTCATATACTGAAATGACACATAGAGGCCGCGCCGAAGCGGCGGGGCGGCTTCGATCAGAAAGGCGGTGCTCGGCCCAACTTCGCCGCCCAAGGCGAATCCCTGCACGAGCCGAAAGCAGATCACCGCGACTGGCGCGGCCACGCCGATCGCCGCGAACGAAGGCGTCAACGCCAAGCCGAGAATCGAAAATCCCATGAGCGTGAACGACAGCAGCATGGCCGGCTTGCGGCCGATCCGATCGCCCATCATGCCGATGACGACGCCCCCCACGGGCCGCGTCAGGAAGCCGGCCCCGAACGTGGCCAGCGACGCCAGCAGGCTTGAGGCGGGGTTATGCGAGGGAAAAAAGGTGCGGCCGATCTGGGCGGCGAAGAAGGCGTAGGTCAGGAAGTCGTAGAACTGCAGGGCGTTGCCGATCGCCACCGCCGCCACATGCTTGGCCGGCAAGGATGGCGCGAGGCCCTCGCCGCCGCCCGCCGCCGCCAAGGCCAACTCCGCCATGAGTCCTCCAGCGGCAAGGTTGCGAGACCAGGGACCCTAGGTGGCGCCAGAAGACGTGTCGAGGCTCGCCTCCCACGCCTTCACCGCGCTCTTGGCCGCGATCTTGCGCCAGCGGCGCTCAAGGAAGGCGCGGAACGAGCCTGGGTGCAGACTCTCTCGCCGGGCAAGGACGGCCGGATAGTCCTTGTAGTGGGCGGTGAAGTGGAAAGTGCCCGGTTCCGCCTCCATCAGCATTTCGCGCTCGTCGAACCCCACCTCCATGAGCACCAGGCTGTCGTCCTCGCGGCGCAGGCGGGTAAAGAACTTCTTGTTCACCAGAAAGGAAGGTCGGCCATAGGAGGTCCCCTCGGTCACGCCCGGAAACGACAGGCAAATGTCGCGCATTTCCGCCTCGGTCATGTCCGTCGCCTCCGTCAGTAGGCCAGAGCCATACCGTCCTTGCGCATTTCGCTGGCGGCAGCCAATCGCCCCGGCCAGCGCTCAATGGCCTGATAGCCGCCGTAGCCGCCGTCCGAGGGTTCGAACTTCCATCCCAGGGCCGCCAGGCCCTGGCGGGTCGCCTCCGGCGCCCCCGATTCCAGGCGCAAGGTTCCGATGCCGACGCCGGCCTCGCCGGTCGGCTCGCTGGAGCCCTCGTGATGCCAGCGCGGCGAGTCTCCGGCGGCCTGCAAGCCAAGCCCATAGTCCACCAGATTGACGATGATCTGGGCCTGGCCCTGGGGCTGCATGTCGCCGCCCATGACGCCAAAGGCCAGCCAGGGTTCGCCGCCGCGGGTGGCGAAGCCGGGGATGATGGTCTGGAACGGTCGCTTGCCGGGGGCATAGAGGTTGGCGTCGCCGTCGCGCAGGCTGAAAAGCTCGCCCCGGTCCTGGAACATGAAGCCCAGGCCGTCGGGCGACAGGCCCGAGCCCATGCCGCGGTAGTTGGACTGGATGATCGAAACCATCATGCCGTCGCTATCGGCGGCGCAGAGATAGGTGGTGTCGCCGTGGCTTGGGGCCTCGCCGGCATTCACCGGGGTGAGAATCCTGTCTGGGCGGATCAGGCCGGCCCGCTCGGCGGCGTAGCTCTTGGAAATCAGCCAGTCGATGGGAAGCTTGGCGAAGTCGGGATCGGCGAAGTAGCGGGCGCGATCCTCGAAGGCCAGGCGCTTGGCCTCGATCTGGGTGTGCAGGCTGGCGGTGGATTGGAAGCCCATGGCCTTGAGGTCAAAACGCTCAAGAATGTTCAGGATCTGCAGTGTCGAGAGGCCCTGGCTGTTGGGCGGCAGGGCCCAGACGTCCACGCCTCGATAGTTGGTGGAGCGCGGCTCGACCCACTGCGAGTGATGGGCCGCCAGATCCGACCTGGAAAGCCAGCCGCCAATGCGCTTGAAATAGGCGTCGATGACGTCCGCCGCCTCGCCGCCGTAGAAGCCCTCGCGCCCGCCCTGGGCGATCAGGCGATAGGTATGAGCCAGGGCCGGATTGGCGAACATCTCGCCTTCCGCCGGCGCGCGGCCCTCCGGCGCCCACACCTTCTTGAAGTTTTCCACCTCCTCTATGCCGGCGCCCGGCCGGGTGAAGGCGCGAAGTGAAACGGCAAGATAGTGGGCTATGGTTTGCGGGACCGGCGCGCCGTGCTGGGCAAGGTCGATGGCGGGGGCGAAGAGGTCTGCCCATTTCAGGCGGCCATAGCGCTGGTGCAGCGTCCACCAGGCGTCCACGGCGCCCGGCGTCGATACCGACACCGCGCCGAAGGGAGCGATGAAGCCCTTCTTCGCGCGCGCTCTTTGGGTCTCCAGGCTGAGCGACCTCGGCGAGCGGCCCGAGCCGTTCAGGCCGGCGAGCTTGCCGGCTTTGGGGTCCCAAACCATGGCGAAGCAGTCGCCGCCGACGCCGCAGGAGATCGGTTCAAGAAAGCCCAAGGCGGCATTAGCCGCGATCGCGGCATCCACGGCCGATCCGCCCGCCCGCAGGATATCGATGGCCGATGAGAGTCGCCAGCGGATGGGCGGTGGCGGCGGCCCCGTGCGCGCCCCACACGGTCGAGCGCGAGGCGAAGCTCTCGCCGGCGATGCGGTCGCCGCCGTGGATGTCAGGTCGCTTGGCGCCGGTCATCAATGTTGGCGGCGCGCCAGCACTGGGTGTTCCCGGGGACGCGGCGCTGGCCGACGCGGCGGCCGCGGCCGGCAGAGTGGCGAGAAAGGTGCGACGGCGCATGGTGGTCTCCTGGCGGCGATCTGAACGTCATGAACTATCCGCCGCAGCATCAGCAACCTCGGACACGCCGTCAAACCCCTACCCAGCTTCACGCCGCTACTGCTGCTGCAGCCCCTGGTCGATGTCGGCGGATGAGGGCAGACGGCGGCCCTTGCTGGAAATCACTGGTCGCGCGGTGCGCATGAACTCCGGCTCGACCGCGGCGGCGCTCGCCTGTCGCACTGAAACGGCCACCGTCAACTCACTCTCGCTGTCCCCCTTATAGACGCCGCGCGAAGGCGGCACGTCTCCATAGTCGCGGCCGGTCGCCACGATAATGTGACGCTCGCCGACGCTAAGATTATTGGTCGGGTCAAGGCCCACCCAGCCCAAGGATGGCAACATCACGTCGAGCCAGGCGTGGGTGGCGTCCGGATCGGAGCGATCGCCGACCGACCGATCGGTGAAAAGGTATCCAGAAACGTAGCGCGCCGGAATACCCCAACCGCGGCAGATGGCGATCATCACGTGGGCGAAGTCCTGGCATACGCCTCGACCGGCGTTGAGCGCATCGTCGATCGGGCTGTCAGCCCTGGTTACGCCGGCTTCGTAATCCAAAGTCTCGCAGAGCCTCCGCGACAGGGCGCGAACGGCGGTGAGCGGGTCCGCCTCGGCAAGCGCCGCGATGCCATGCTCGGCCACGAACGCTTCCAGCCTGGGGCTTGGCGTCGCGAAGCCGTGGGGACGCAGGAAGTCGAAATATTGCCCTTGGACGTCGTCGCTCGCCAGTTGATCCCAGGCGCTTTGGTCAAGCGCCTCTGGAATGTCGCCAGGAAGGCGGGTCTCGACATTGGCGGTCGACAGTATCGTCAGCTGGTTGTGCTGCTGGGGGACGTCGAAGTGATAGACCGCGTTGCGGAAGGAGTCGGTGTAGGAGAAGAGTTGCGCGGCCGGTTCGAGTTCCAGCGCGAACTTGGTCAACCTCTGGCTTTCGCTTTGCTGCGGCTGAACCCAAAGCTCCATGACGCTCTCGCGGACCGGCGCTTCGTAGCGATATTGCGTCTGATGGCGAATGTTGAACAGCATGTCAGGCCGGTAGCCGCTGTTCGAGGGGATAGCTGACGAAGGTCTCATAGATCGCGTCGTGGATGGACGCGCACTCCTCGGCGACCGAGCTTAGCAGCGCGCTGGGAGCGAAGATCTCATCCATGTCGGCGAATTCCAGCCGCGCGCTGAGGCGCGCTGCGAGGCGCGCTGGCCGCGATCTTCCCGGCGCCCCTCCCGGACCCGCCAGGCCGGTGAGATGGTCCTCCATGCGCTGGGTTGAAAACCGCACGGAGCGCGGAAACTCCTCGTCGAAAAGAAGGAACTCAAGCAGATAGCGAGGCCGGACCTCGGCGGTGTAGACGCGCAGATAAGGCTCAAGCGCGCAGGCCATGCGCAAGACGGCGATCTGGGTGGCGTGGTCTTCCAACAGCGCGCGGCCGGCCACATCGCCAAAGCACACCTTGAGCAGGCGCGCGATCAGCTGGGCGCGCTCCAGATAAACCCCCAGCAGAAGGAACCGCCAGCCCTGGCCGTGGCTCATGGTGGCGTCGACGGCGCCCTTGAACAGATGCAGATCGGCGATGATTCCATGCAGGAAGCTCGCCGCCCCACGAGACAGCGCGCGCTCGGCGCTGGGAGAGGTCACGCGAAGGTAGAGCATGTTCAGACGTTCCCACGTCTCCGAAGTGATCTGATCGCGAACCTGCCGGGCATTTTCACGCGCCCGCGACAGAGCGGTGACAACCGATCCGCGGTCGTCATCATCCAGGACAAGGCGGTGAGCGATGTCCTGGGCGGAGACCTGATCGGTGGCGACTTGGGCCTCGTCGATCGCATGGGCCGCCCGGCGAGCCACCGCCACGGCGGCATCGTTCTGGTCCAGGGTCGAGGTCAGCATCACGTCGGAGAGGCGACAGCGGTGTTCCGCCCGTTCTATGTAACGGCCGATCCAGTAGAGGCTGTCGGCGACGCGAGCGAGCATCATGGCGCCGACCCGCGTTTGGTGAGGACCCAGGTGTCCTTCGATCCGCCGCCCTGACTGGAATTGACTACGAGCGAGCCGCGGCGAAGGGCGACGCGCGTGAGGGCCCCTGGCACGACCGTGATCTTCTGTCCCGACAGCACGAAGGGCCTAAGATCGACGTGGCGCGGTTCAATCTGGCCGTCCACCAGGCACGGCGCGGTCGATAGCTGGATGGTCGGCTGGGCGATGTAGTTGTTCGGATCAGCCCGCAGCTGGGCCGCGAAGGTCTCTCGTTCGGCCACGCTCGCATGGGGCCCGATCAACATGCCATAGCCGCCCGACGCTCCCACCGCCTTGACCACCAGGGTGTCGAGATTGGCCAGCACGTAGTCAAGTTGCGCCGGTTCGCGGCAGAGATAGGTCTTGACGTTCGGGAGGATGGCATCCTCGTCCAGATAATATCGAATGATATCTGGCACATACGCATAGACTGCCTTGTCGTCGGCGATTCCGGTGCCCGGTGCGTTGGCGATGACGACGTTTCCCGCCCGATAGCTGTTGAAGAGACCCGCCGCGCCCAGTCCGGAATCCCTGCGAAAGGAGAGCGGATCGATGAAGTCGTCATCGACGCGCCGGTAGATCACGTCCACCCGTTGCAGGCCCTCGGTGGTGCGCATGTGGACAATGTTGTCGTGCACGACGAGGTCGCGGCCTTCGACCAGGTGCGCGCCCATCAACCGGGCCAGATAGGCGTGTTCGTAATAGGCCGAATTATAGACCCCCGGCGTCAGGACCACCACTTGGGGATCCGGTCGCCACTCCGGGGCGAGGCTCTTCAAGGTCGCGAGCAAGAGATCGGGATAGCGCTCTACCGGTTGAACGCCCGAGCTGCGAAATGTGCCTGGAAAGGTCCTCTTGGCAGCGTCGCGGTTGGCCAGCATGTAGGAAACGCCGGAGGGGACCCGGAGATTATCTTCCAGAACGAAGAACGTCCCGTCCTCGCCGCGGATCAGGTCCGCTCCGCTCACATTGACGTAACTGGCGTGGGGGACAAAGACCCCGTGCATCTCGCGCCGATAGGAGGGCGCGCCCAGGACAAGGTCACGAGGAACGACGCCGTCGGAGAGAATTTTCTGATCGCTGTAGATGTCCGCCAGAAAGGCGTTCAGGGCGCGCAGGCGCTGGGTCAAACCGCCTTCGATGCGCGTCCACTCGCTGGCCGGAATGATGCGCGGAAAGAGGTCCGTCGGGATGATCTGCTCGGTCGCATCCCCGGCGCCATAGACGGTGAACGTGATCCCTTGGAGCAGGAAAAACTGTTCGAGCGTGCGCTGCCGATCGGCGAGTTCGGCCGGGCTGAGACTGAGCATGCGGGCGTGCAGCGCCGCGTAGTGGGCCCGAGGCGCTCCCTGCGCGGTGAACATGTCATCGTATGAACGCTCGTGGGGATAGAACGGCGGGGCTGACCGCGTGCGCCGGGCTCGGTTTTCCCCTGCAACGGCCACGCTATGACTGAGGCTCCCGTCCGGTCCAATCGACCGCCGCGACAGTCTAGTCGCCTTAGTCGCCGAGTCACAGCCGGCGCGCCATTGCCCCGATAAACGCCGAGGGGGCGCCTAGATCTTGGGCGATCGGCGATGAGGCTCCATCTCGGACGCCGCGGCAAAAAAGGCTGTAAGCATCTTGCATATAGCCAGCTGTCCGGCCTCGTCGGCGATGAGGTCCTGGCGGACCTCAAGCTCAAGATAATCGAGGCTCCGGCCCGTCATGTGCAGAGCCACCGAGTGGTCGCTTTGATCCATGGCGTAAGGCTGATTGTCGCCGACCACCGC
>PMOM01000122.1:0-8094 GCA_003161535.1 Caulobacteraceae bacterium
GTGCCGCCGGTGGAAATCAGCTCGACGTTCATGGCCGCCAGGGCGCGGGCCATGTCGATCAGGCCGGTCTTGTCGAACACCGAGATCAAGGCTCGGCGGACGGGGGCGAGGTCGGGGGCGGGCGGAAAAGCGGGCGCGGTCATGGCGGTCTCCAAAAAATAGAGAGGGCGCCCAGGCGTGCGGCTTTCAAGTCGATCGTCCCCGCGCTTCCCGGTGGTCATCCACCTTCATCGCCAGTCACGCGGAGTGGGCCGGAAGATAGGGGTGTGGGCGAAGGTGTCAACGGCCGGAACTTCGGAGGGCGGAAGCCCCGTCCGCCTAAGCGCTCCGGGTTTAGCCACCGCCTCGCAGCGCCGCGATATTGGCGCCGTAGCGGTCCGGGCCGTCCTTGAACACCGCGGCGCCGGCGACCAGGGCGGTCGCGCCGGCCTCCACGCACAGGCGGGCGGTTTGCGGCGTCACCCCGCCGTCCACTTCCAGGACGATGTCCCGTCCCGAGGCGTCGATCATCGCCCGCAGGCGAGCGATCTTGCCAAGCTGGGAGGGCATGAAGCTCTGGCCGCCGAAGCCCGGATTGACGGTCATCACCAGGATAATGTCGATGTCGTCCATCATCCACTCGATGATCTCGGGCGGGGTCGAGGGATCGAACACCACGCCGGCCTTGGCGCCCAACTGGCGGATATGGCGAAGGGTGCGATTGAGATGCGGACCGGCCTCGGGGTGCACCAAAAGGTGGTCGGCGCCCGACTCGCGGAACGCCTCCAGATAGGGATCGACCGGCGCGATCATCAGATGGACGTCGAAGGGGATCGAGGCGTGGGGCCTCAAGGCTTTGACCACCTGCGGCCCGATGGTGATGTTGGGCACGAAGTGGCCGTCCATGACGTCCACATGCAGCCAGTTGGCCCCGGCCGCCTCGATGGCCTTGGCCTCCTCCCCCAGCCTGGCGAAGTCCGCCGAGAGGATCGAGGGGGCGATGATCGGCGCGCGCGGGCTCATGACGGCGACATACGCTTAAAGCGGGCGATGAAGAAGCCGTCGAGGCCGCCGCCGGCGTGGTGGGGCAGGATGCGCAGCCAGCCTTCCGGCGCCAGGCTGGCCTCCGGCGCGCCGCCCTCGCCGGGCGATATGGCATCGATGGCGAAATCGCCGTGGCCGGCCAGGAAGTCGCGCGCCTGGGCTTCGCCCTCTTCGGGCTCGAGAGAGCAGACGCTGTAGATCAGCCGGCCGCCCGCCTTCACCCGCGTCGCGGCGGCCACCAGCATGGCGGCCTGAATCTGCGCCAGGGCGGCGATGTCGCCTGGGCGGGCGTTCCACAGGACGTCCGGGTGGCGGCGAAAGGTTCCGGTGGCCGAGCATGGGGCGTCCAGCAGAACCGCATCGAAGCGGCGTGGATCTGGCCAGGTCAGGGCGTCGGCGGCGATCACCTCGGCGGAAAGGCCGGTCCGAGCCAGGCCCGCTTCCAGGCGGCGCAGGCGCGCCGCGGATCGGTCGAGCGCGGTCACGCGGGCTCCGGCGGCGGCGAGCTGCAGGGTCTTGCCGCCGGGCGCGGCGCAAACGTCCAGCACCTCCTGGCCCGCTCGCGCTCCCGTCAGCCGTGCGGGCAGGGCGGCGGCGACGTCCTGCACCCACCAGCGGCCTTCGCTGAAACCCGGCCACCCCGCGACGTCACCGCGCAGGCGCGTGCGCAGGGAGCCGGCGGGCAGCGCCTCGGCCTCCAGGGGGCCGGCCATGGCGGCATCCCCAGGCTCGCGCAGGCTCAGATCCGTCGCCGGCTCCAGGGCGATCTGGGCGGCGATGGCCTGGGCGTCCTCGTCGCCAAAGGCGGCGCGCCAACGCGCGTAGAGCCACGCCGGGGCCAGGGCCTCGGGATCCTCGCTCAGAGGCGCGCCGCGCAGCAGGCCGCGCAGGACGGCGTTGACCAAGCCGCGCAGAGGCTTTGGAGCTAGGGCGACGCTGGTGTCCACCGCCGCGAAGACCGGGGTGTCGAGCCAGAAGGCCTGGGCCAGCCCCAGACGCATGAGCCCGCGCGCCGGCGCGGGCGGATCGCGCTTCAGCCGCGAATCCAGAGCCCGGTCGATGGGACCTAGATGGCGCAGGGTCGCCATCACCAATGCGCGGGCGAAGCCGCGGTCCTGGGGGCTCAGACGCAGATAGCGACCGCTGCTCAATGCCTCGTCCAGGCCGCCGCGCCGGGCCAGAGCCGCTTCGAGCAAGGCCAGGGCGGCGGCGCGGGCGGCCAGGGCCGGGGCTGGGGCGGAGTTGGGCGTCTCGGTCACGCCGCGACCCGTGCCCGGTAAGTCCGGCTGGGGCAAGGTTTGCAAAGCCGCGCCCCGCCCGCCAGCGTGTCGCCAGGGGCGGTGAATTGGGCTAATCGGCGCGGCATGAGCGCCGCGCAGTTCGCCATCAACTTCTTTGTCGCCCTGTTCGCCCTGATCGATCCGGTGGGCAACGTGCCCCTCTATGCCGCCGCCACCGTGGGCGCGACGGCGGCCGGGCGGCGGCTGACCGCGGTCTATATCGCCGCCTTCGCCTTTGTCTTTCTGAGCTTCTTCTACCTGACCGGCCTGGCGCTGCTGCAGTTCTTTGGCATCTCCCTGCCCGCCTTTCGCATCGCCGGCGGCATCGTGCTGTTGCTGATGGGCCTGGAGATGATCCGCGGCGATCTTACCAAGAGCTTCGCCGAGGCCGGGAGCGAGGTCGAACCCCTGTCGGTGCGGGCCTACGCGGCCAAGCGGTTCGAGCTCTTGATCGTCCCTTTCGGCATGCCCCTGCTGATCGGACCCGGGGCCATTTCCTCGGCGGTGATCTACGCCGAGGAAGCACGCCGCTTTGGCGCCAGCGGTCTGGCCATCGGCATCGGCGTGATCGGCGCGGTGTGCGTCCTGATCGTGGTCGCTTTCTGGCTGACCAGCGCCATTTCCCGGGCGCTGGGAAAGATCGGCATGGTCATCGTCGTGCGGGTGCTGGGCCTGATCCTGTGCGCCATGGCCATACAGTTCATGCTGACGGGTCTGGCCGATTCAACCACCGGTCTGATGCGCCGAGACACCGCCGCGCCCTACCAGGGCGCCCGCCACTCACCGGCCCCGGACGCCTCGCGACTGCCGGGACATCAGGGCCATGACCCATTCGTCGGGTAGGATCTTGGCCGCCGCGACAATGGCCTTGTTGGGCGCGCCGGTGACGCAGACCGGCCGGTTGGCCTCGGCCGCCTCATAGCCCGCCGCCGCCACTTCATCGGCCCCCAGCCACAGCCACGGCGGCGCGCGCTGGCCGATCCACTCCCGGGTCTGGTTGACGTCGTGAAATTCGCTGTAGGTGAACCCCGGGCAAAGGGCGGTGACATGCACCCCGGCGTCCCGCGTCTCCAGGTGCAGGCTCTGGGAGAACCTCACCAGGAAGGCTTTGACCGCGCCGTACATGGCGGTGCTGGCGCCGCCCGGGACCAAGGCGGCGACCGAGGCGACGTTGACGATGCGCCCGAATGCCCGCTCCCGCATGCCGGGAAGCACCGCGTGGGTCAGCTCGCAGACGGCCACCAGCAGCACCTGCAGAAAAGCCTGTTCGTCCTTCCAGCTCGCGCCGCCATAGGGGCCTGGAACGCCATAGCCGGCGTTGTTGATCAGTGCGTCCACGACGCGGCCGTGGGCGGCCACCTCGGCCAGAACGGCGGCGGGCGCGGCGGCGTCGGCGAGATCGGCGGGGACGACCATCACCTCCACGCCGTGGCGCAGGCGAACCTCGTCGGCCAGGGCGTTCAGGCGGTCGGCCCGCCGGGCGGTGATCGCCAGGTCATAGCCATGCGCGGCATAGATGCGCGCGAAAGCCGCGCCGATGCCCGAAGACGCCCCGGTGACCAGAGCCAGACGTGCGGCCATCAGCCCGCCTCCCCGCGGCGAAATCCTTGGCCAGGGACCCTAGCGGCGCGGAGCAGCCCTTGGAAGGCGATTGTTCCCGCCGGCGGGCGTGCGAACGGGCCTCGGCGATTGAACGCGGCGCCGATCGGGTGTACCGCGCGCCGGCCCGGCGTGGGACCGGCGGTCCTGGAGGGCCTGATTTGGGCGTAGAGGTCCCCGAGGCGGCGCCTGTG
The DNA here is from genome assembly GCA_003161535.1 of Caulobacteraceae bacterium. Lineage (GTDB taxonomy): Bacteria > Pseudomonadota > Alphaproteobacteria > Caulobacterales > Caulobacteraceae > Acaudatibacter. The sequence continues at coordinate 4,097 of PMOM01000122.1, forward strand.
GCCGACGGCGATGCGCTTCGTCGCCCCGGCGCCCGGCGCGGGTTCGCCGCGCTCAGCCTGGGCGCGGTGGGCGTGGTGTTCGGCGATATCGGCACCAGTCCGCTCTACGCCATGCGCGAGGCGCTGGCTCATTCGCGGCCCGTCGGACCTCCGGAGATCGCGGTGCTGGGCGTCGTCTCCCTGGTCCTGTGGGCCCTGACCCTGATCGTCACCATCAAATACATCGCCGTCCTGATGCGCGCCGACAACAAGGGCGAGGGCGGCCCCGTCGCCCTGCTGGCTCTGGCCCAGCGCGCCCTGGGCAGACCCTCTCGGCTGCTGTTTCTGCTCGGCATACTGGGGGTTTCGCTGTTCTACGGCGACGCGGTGATCACGCCGGCCTTTTCGGTGATCTCGGCGGTGGAGGGCGTCCGCGCGGCGCCGCTTCTGGGCCATTTGCTCAGCCCATATGTGCTGCCGATCGCCGCGGGAATTCTAGTGGCGCTGTTCCTCGTCCAGTCCAAGGGGACCCATCGCATGGCCTCGCTATTCGGGCCGGTGACGACCGTGTGGTTCCTCACCCTGGCGGCGCTGGGTCTGTTTCACCTGCGCGACGATCTGTCGGTGTTCCGCGCCTTCAACCCCTATTATGGCGGCCGATTCCTCGTCGAGAACGGCTTTGTCGGCTTCGTCATCCTCGGCAGCGTGTTCCTGGCGGTGACCGGCGCGGAGGCGCTCTACGCCGACATGGGACATTTCGGCAAAGGCCCCATCCGCGCGGCGTGGCTGGTCCTGGTGTTCCCCTGCCTGGCGCTGAATTATCTGGGCCAGGGGGCCCTGGTGCTCGATCACCCCCACGCCCGGCACAATCCGTTCTTCGAGATGGTGCCGCATTTCGCCTACTGGCCGGTCCTGGTCCTGGCCACCACGGCGGCCGTGATCGCCAGCCAGGCGGTGATCACCGGCGCCTTTTCCCTCACCCAGCAAGCCGTGCAGCTGGGTCTGCTGCCGCGCCTGGACATCAAACGCACTTCGGAGACGCAGTCGGGACAGATCTTCGCTCCGGCGGTGAACGGCCTGATGATGCTGGGCGTCCTGGTGCTTCTGGTGGTCTTCCAAAGCTCGCACCGTCTGGCCTCGGCCTACGGCGTGGCGGTCACCGGCACGATGTTCATCAGCACCCTGCTGGCCTATGTCGTCGCCCGCCATCTTTGGAAGTGGCGCACCTGGCGGATCGCCGCCCTGCTGGTTCCCATCTCCATCATCGACACCGTCTTCCTGTCCTCCAACCTGCTCAAGATTCCCGATGGGGCCTGGCTGCCGCTGGCCTTTGGCGCCGGGCTGGTGGTGGTCATGTGGACCTGGGCGCGAGGGGTGCGGATCCTCACCGACAAGACCCGCGGCGACAGCCTGCCGCTGGGCGACCTGATCGCCATGCTGGCCGCCCGCCCGCCCTTCCGGCAGCCGGGGACGGCGGTGTTCCTCACCGCCAACCACGATCTCGCGCCGCTGGCTCTGATGCACAACCTCAAGCACAACAAGGTGCTTCACGAGCACAATGTGATCCTCACCGTGCGCACCGCCGAAACGCCTCGGGTCGCCGAAGCCGAGCGCATCCTCATCGAGCCGATCAACGGCGATTTCAAGCGGGTGGTCCTCTCCTATGGCTTCATGGAAAGCCCCAACGTGCCCAAGACCTTGACCCACTGCCGGCGCCTGGGCCTGAAGTTCGACATCATGTCGACCAGCTTCTTCCTGGGCCGCCGCACCATCGTTCCCGACGCCCGCTCGGGCATGCCCCTGTGGCAAGACCAGCTCTTCATCTTCCTGATGCGCAACGCCGCCAATCCCACCGACTTCTTCAAGATTCCCCCCGGCCGCGTGGTCGAACTGGGCACCCAGGTGACGGTGTAGACGCAGAGCCTCCCACTGTGGGAGAGGTTCCACAGACAAGGACTCGCCATGCCCGCCGACAAGCCCGTCAAGAAGGTCGTGCTCGCCTATTCCGGCGGCCTCGACACCTCGATCATCCTCAAATGGTTGCAGCAGACCTATGGCTGCGAGGTGGTGACCTTCACCGCCGACCTGGGCCAGGGCGACGAGCTGGGTCCGGCGCGCGACAAGGCTCTGCTGCTGGGGGTCAAGCCGGAAAACATCTTCATCGAGGACCTGCGCGAGGAGTTCGTCCGCGACTTCGTCTTCCCGATGTTCCGGGCCAACACCGTTTATGAGGGCCAGTATCTGCTGGGCACCTCCATCGCCCGGCCGCTGATCGCCAAGGCGCAGATCGACATCGCCCGCAAGGTCGGCGCCGACGCCGTCTCCCACGGCTCGACCGGCAAGGGCAACGATCAGGTTCGCTATGAAGTCACTTATTATGCCCTCGAGCCCGACATCCGGGTGATCGCGCCGTGGCGGGAGTGGGACTTCAAGAGCCGCGAGGCCCTCCTCGCCTTCGCCGAGGCCCACCAGATTCCCATCGCCAAGGACAAGCGCGGCGAAGCGCCGTTCAGCGTCGACGCCAATCTTTTGCACTCCTCATCCGAGGGCAAGGTGCTGGAAGACCCCGCCGCGCCGGCGCCGGAGTTCGTGCACATGCGCACCATCTCGCCCGAGGACGCTCCCGACCGGCCCCACGAATTCACCCTGGCCTTCGAGCGCGGCGATCCGGTGGCCATCGATGGCCACGCGCTGTCGCCGGCCGCCCTGCTGACCGCTCTGAACGCTCTGGGCCACGACAACGGCGTCGGCCGCCTCGACCTGGTGGAGAACCGCTTCATCGGCATGAAGAGCCGGGGCGTCTACGAGACGCCGGGCGGCACGATCCTGCTGGCCGCTCACCGGGGCATCGAGTCGATCACTCTGGATCGCGGCGCCATGCATCTCAAGGACGAGCTGATGCCGCGCTACGCCGAACTGATCTACAACGGCTTCTGGTTCGCCCCCGAGCGCGAGATGCTGCAGGCCGCCATCGACCACTCGCAGGAAAAGGTCACCGGCGAGGTGCGGGTCAAGCTCTACAAGGGCAATGTCAACGTGATCGGCCGCGCCAGCCCCTATTCGCTTTACGACCAGGACCTCGTCACCTTCGAGGAAGGCGTCAGCGCCTACGATCACCGCGACGCGGCGGGCTTCATCAAGCTCAACGCCCTGCGCTTGCGGGTGAAGGCGCGCCGGGACGGGCGGACGCGGTAGGGGAAAGGCGCCATGCGCTCACCGCAAATGCAAGGCGATCGAAGCCGTCTTGCCAAGGCGCCCAAGGCCGCCTGGGCGCGGGCAAGCGGCCAATGCCAGTGTGGCGAGGTGCGCTTTGAGATCGATGTCCCGGCGGTATGGGCCTGGCATGACCATTCCGCCGCCGGCCGCCGCGCGCACGGGGGCGCCTACGCCACCTACGTCGGCAGTTGGCGCAGCCGCTTTCGCCTGATCGCCGGCGAGGCGGCAGTCACCCGCTATGAGGACCCCGCGGCGGGAACGGCGAGGAGCTTTTGCGCCCGCTGCGGTACGCCGCTCTTCTATGAGCGCCGCCGTTCGCCCAAGATGGTCAATATCCCCCGCGCGCTATTCGCCGGGCGCACCGGCCGCGAGCCGCGCTATCACCTCGGCCTCGAACAGTCGCCGGAGTGGGCTTACCTCGGCGAGGCCCTCAAGCCCCTGAAGGGGTTCCCCGGCGTGTTGTGGGCGCGGCCCAAACGAAAGACGCGCCTGGACGGCGGCGATCTGCTCTGATGGACGGCGAATTCAATCGCCCCGCGAGGCGCCCTGGCGAACCCCCGTCTGGCCGGCCAGCCGGCGGGCTTCGGCCTTGAAGTCGTAGAGCCCGCTTAGCCTGGCGGCGCAGTCGGGCCAGCGGTCGGCATCGACCCAGTAGTCGCACAAGCCCAGCTTGGCGCACAGGCCCACGAATCTGATGTCGCTCATGAGCTCGCCATTGTACCCGGGATCGAAGATGATTCCCGGATTGTAGGCGCCGCTGGGGTCGGAGCCGGCTTCGTCGAACACGACATCGTAGGAAGCCG
>PMOM01000122.1:8210-8407 GCA_003161535.1 Caulobacteraceae bacterium
GAGTTGATCTCACCGACGGTGAAGTCGGAGCGTTCGGGCCAGCGCCGTCGACACAGTTCCACGAGGTCCTCGGCTTCGGTTACCCGGCCCGCGGCGTGCAGAACCGTGGAATAGACATCGGCGGCCCGCGCATACAGAGGGTCCAGTTCATAGGCGCGCCTCAGGTAGGTGAGGGCCTCCTCGATGAAGCCGACGTG
>PMOM01000120.1 GCA_003161535.1 Caulobacteraceae bacterium
GTGTGCATGTCGGGGATCTGCAGCTTCATCACCCCTTCGCCAGGGCCGCGACCAAAGACGCGACCGGCGGCGATGGCTTCGGCGGCGCGGTGAACCTGCTGGGTGTCGGTCTTCTCATGGCTGAAGAAGCCGTGGACCCTCGTCGCCACGTGCTCGAAGGCGAAATAGGTGCTGCCCAGTCCGACGATGGCCATGCCCCCCAGCGCCATGATCCAGCTCATCGGCACGCCGGCCATCCAGAAGGCGGCCCCGAACACGGCCGTGATCAGCACGGTCTGGCCGATGTCCGGCTCCATCAGAAGCAAGGCCACCGCCAGGGCGTAAAGACAAAAGGCGATGGAGACGCCAGGCACCCCCTCGCCCTTCTGGCCTTCGGCGAACATCCAGGCGATCAGCACGATGAGGGCGGGCTTCATGAATTCCGATGGTTGCAGGGTGAAGCCGGCGATCTCTACCCAACGTGTGGCGCCTTTGGCCGCGTGGCCCAGGAATGGAAGGGCCACCATGGCGGCGATGGAGACCAGGTAGACAAAGAACGCCGTTCGCCGCACGCCGCGTGGCGACAGCATCGAAGTGGCCAGCACGATCGCCGCTCCGCCGGCGGCGAACACGCATTGGCGCACGGCGAAGTGGAAAGGCCAGGCGATCCCAAGGCGGGCCGTCGCCGCCGGACTGGTGCCGAACTGCAGCAGGACGCCCAACGCGATCAGCGCCGTCGTGGCGCCCAGGAGCCAGTGATCGGTGGTCCACCACCACACCCCCAGGCGAGTGCGGTCGGTCCGCGGAAAGGCGTGGCTTTGCGGCGTCATCCTCGCGCTTCCCGGCTCTCGATCTTGGACGAATCCGCCGTTCCATCGACCTGGGCGAGAGCATGCACGGCGGCGCGGAAGGCCTCCCCGCGTGCTTCAAAGTCGCTGTACTGATCAAAGGAAGCGCAGGCGGGGGAGAAAAGCACGATGCTATCGCCGCCAAGCGCCTTGGCCTCGGCGCGGGCGTCGGCGAAGGCGGCCCGCACGGCGGCCTCGATGGTGACCACCTCGGCGCAGGGCGTCTTCCCGTCCAGCGTTCTGGCGAAGGCCTCGGAGGCTTCGCCGACCAGATAGGCCTTGGCGACTCTCGGAAATAGGTCCGCGAGGCACTCGATGCCGCCCGCCTTGGGCCGTCCCCCCGCGATCCAGTAGAAGCGGGGATAGGCGCTCATCGCCTGGCGCGCGGCGTCGATATTGGTGGCCTTGGAGTCGTTCACAAACCTTACGGCGCCAATCGTGCCAATGGTCTCCATGCGATGGGCGAGTCCCGGGAAAGTCATCAGGCCATCGACCGTTTCGGCTTGCGAAACGCCAAGGGCTCGGGCGGCGGCGTAGGCGGCGGCGGCGTTTTGCCAGTTGTGCCGGCCCGGCAGGGAACGCGCCTTGGTGAGATCGGCCAGTTCAGTGACCCGCCCATCGGTGGCGTCGTAGAGCGTTCCCTGCAGCGCATAAACTCCCCGGCCCATGGCCTTGCGAGCGCTGATCGGCCAGATCGTACGCCGGTTGGCGGCGGTGATCTCGGTGCAGATTCGCTGACCCCAGGCGTCGTCCACGCCGATCACGGCGGTGTCGCCCTTGCCCTGGTTGAGCAGAACCCGGCGTTTGGCGGCGGCGTAGCCGTCCATGTCGCCATGCCGATCGAGATGGTCGGGGGTGATGTTCAGGACGATGGCGACATCCGGCTTGAGGCTGGACGTCAGATCGAGCTGGTAGGAGGACAGCTCCAGGACATAGACGGCCCCGCCGTGCATGGGCTCAAGACCCAGCACCCCAACGCCGATATTGCCGCCCACCCGCACATCGCGGCCAGCCCGCGCCAGCACGTGGCCGATCAGAGCGGTGGTTGTCGACTTGCCGTTGGTCCCGGTGATGGCGACGATCCTGGGCCGTTTGTGGGCGGGCGCGGCGGCCACCGCCCGGGCGAAAAGCTCGATGTCCCCGACGATCTCCACGCCGGCGGCCCTGGCCTTTTGCACGGTCCAATGCGGCGCGGGATGGGTGAGGGGCACGCCGGGTGAAAGCACCAGAGCCGACAAGGCCGGCCAATCGGCGGTCTTCAGATCGACAAGGTTGAACCCCTCGGCCGCGGCGGTCGCGCGCGCCGGCTCGTTTTCATCCCAGGCGACGACCCGCGCCCCACCGGCCTTAAGCGCGCGCGCGGCGGCCAGACCCGAGCGGGCCAATCCGAACACGGCCACCGTTTGATCCTCGAAGCAGCCGACCGGGATCATGGCGCGCGCAAGCCTCCCCTACCTCAGCTTCAGGGTCGACAGGCCAATCATGGCCAGCATGATGGCGATGATCCAAAAGCGGATCACTACCGTGGATTCGGCCCAACCGAGCCTCTCGAAGTGATGGTGGATGGGGGCCATCAGGAACACCCGCCGGCCGGTTCGCTTGAACCACAGGACCTGGATGATCACCGACACGGTTTCGAGCACGAACAGACCGCCGACAATTCCCAGCACGATCTCATGCTTGGTGGCCACGGCCACCGCGCCGATGCCACCACCCAGAGCCAAGGCGCCGCTGTCGCCCATGAAAATCCGCGCCGGCGGGGCATTGTACCAAAGAAAGCCCAGCCCCGAGCCGACAATGGCGGCGCAGAACACTCCCACCTCTCCGACCCCCGGCACGAAGTGCAGTTCCAGATAATTGGCGAAGATGAAGTTGCCGACCAGATAGGCGATCAGGCCGAAGGTGGCCGCCGCGATCATCACCGGCACGGTCGCCAGACCGTCCAGCCCATCGGTGAAATTCACCGCGTTCGACGCGCCGACGATGATGAAGGCGCCGAAGGCCAGATAGAACCACGACAGATCGACCAGGGCGCGCTTGAAGATCGGGAAGGCCAGCGATGTGGAGAGACTGGCGCCCTCGGGCGAGGGTTGCCCAAAATGAATCATCAGGAAGACGGCGATCACCGCGACGCCCGCTTCGACCGCCAGTCGAATTTTGCCCGAGACGCCCGCAGTGGTCTGTTTGGTCACCTTGGCGTAGTCGTCCATGAAGCCAAGAGCGCCGAACGACAGGGTCACCAGAAGCATCACCCAGACATAGATGTTGTCGAGATCCGCCCACAGCAGGGTGGCCACGGTGATGCCGGCCAGGAACATCAACCCGCCCATGGTCGGCGTACCGGCTTTTTCGGTGATGTGGCGCTGGATGCCGTCAGAGCGGATCGGCTGGCCCTTGCCCTGCTTGGCCTGCATCCAGCGGATGAAGCGCGATCCCATCAGCACGACGACGAGTTGGGACGTCGCCACCGCCATGCCGCCGCGAAATGTCAGATAGCGCAACAGGTTGAGGCCAGGCAGGTAGAGGTGGTGTTCGGCCAGGCGTTGATAGAGAAGAAAAAGCATCAGCGGCCCTCCCCGGTGGCGAGATCCAGGGCGATCAGGGATTCCACCAGGACCCTGGCGTTGGACGCCCGCGAACCCTTGACCACCACGACATCGCCCGCCCGCACGGCGCCCGCCAGCATTGGGGCCAGCTCGGCGGCCGTCTGCGCCCATCCGCCCCGCCGCGCCGGCGGCAGCGCCCGCCAAAGCGACTTCATCAGCGGCCCGGCGCAGAAAACCATGGCGATGTCGTTGGTCTCAATCTTGGCGGCCAGTTCCGCGTGGCGAGCGGCCGCTTCACCACCCAGTTCCAGCATGTCGCTGAGCGCGGCGATCCGGCGGCCGGTCGGAGATCTCGCGCCGAGGTTATCCAACGCCGCCGCCATGGACACCGGACTGGCGTTGGAGCTTTCGTCGATCAGGGTGAAGACCCCGCCGGGCCCGTGAATCTGCCGCTGCGCGCCGCGACCTTCAAGCGGCTCGAACTCACTCAGGGCCGCCAGACCGGTCGCTAGATCGACGTCGAGAGCCTGAAGCATGAGCAGCGCGCACAGACTCATCGGTCCCCAATGGTCGGCTGATAGGCGGATCGGAAATTCGACCGTCGTCCCATCGATGCACGCCTCCACCGAAGCGCCGCCGCGCGCCGGCGCGAAGCGGGTAAGCTTGGCGTCCGCGTGCTTGGCTCGGCCAAAGACCCGTGGCTTGGCGCCGATCTTGCGCGCCTCGGCAAGCAGATAATCGAACCAGCGATTGTCGGCGTTCAGCACCGCGGCGCCGCCGCGCTCCATCCCGGCGAAAATCTCCGCCTTGGCCCGGGCGACCCCCGCCTCGCCATCCGCGAAGTTTTCCACATGCACAGCTTCGACCGTCGTGATGGCGACCGCTTGCGGCCGAACCATACGCGAGAGCGGGGCGATCTCACCGGCGTGATTCATGCCGATCTCGAAGATGGCCCGCCGTGTGCGCTTTGGCATGCGCGCAAGCGTCAATGGCACTCCGATGTGGTTGTTGTAGGACTTGACCGAACCGTGCGCCGGCCCAAAACCCTCCAGGCTTGCGCGCTCCAGCCCGGCCCGCACCACCTGGGTGACGCTGGTCTTGCCCACCGAACCGGTGATGGCCCCGCGGCGCGCGCCGCTCGCCCTTCGCCGCGCCGCCTCTCCCAAACATTGCAGGCCCTTCATGGTGTCATCGACGACGACGCAGGAGCCGCCCATGGCCCGCTCAGTCATCGCGCCGCAAGCCCCCTCCCCCATCGCCGCGGCCACGTAATCATGTCCATCCCGATTGACCGACAGGGCCACGAAAAGGTCGCCTGGCGTTACCGCGCGACTGTCGATCGATACGCCCTGAGCGGCGAAAGGAGTTCCCGCGAGGCGGCCGCCGGTGGCCTCTACGATCTCTTCGGAGGTCCACAGGGGCTCAACCATGCGCCGCCTCCAGGCCGAGGGCCTGGCGCAATTCCAGGGCGTCGTCGAAGGGGCGCGCCACATCACCGATGATCTGCCCCTGCTCATGACCCTTGCCGGCCACCACGAGAACGTCGCCCGCCTCCAGGAGCGCCGCCGCAACGCCGATGGCGCGTCGGCGATCAGCGATCTCCTGCAGACCTTGGGATCCGGCGCGGATCTCCGCGCGGATGGCGCCGGGGTCCTCGGAACGTGGATTGTCGTCGGTGACGATGGCGATATCGGCGAGGTCGGCGGCGATGGCCCCCATCAGAGGACGCTTGCCGCGATCGCGATCGCCGCCGGCGCCGAAGACGACGATCAGACGACCCTTGGCGTGCGGACGCAGCGCGCCAAGCACGCTGGCCAGACCGTCGGGGGTGTGAGCGTAGTCCACATAGGCCTCCCCCCCGCGAGGGCCCTCGCCGATCCGCTGCAGGCGTCCAGGCGCGCCTTCCAGATGTTCGAGGGCGCCAAGGGCGGTTTCGCTGGGCACGCCGGCGGCGATGGCCAGGCCCGCGGCGACCAGGGCGTTGGAGACTTGGAAGGTCCCTGCGAGGGGAAGAATGAGGTCATGCGCCGCGCCCCACGCCTTGATCTTCAGGCGCTGGCCACCAGAGACAAGGGCGCGACCGGCAAGCGTCAGGCCCTGGCCCATGGCTCCCACCGACATCACCGTATGCCCGTTGGCCACGGCCGCCGCCGCGAAGGCGGGGTAGGCGTCGGAATCGGCGTTGAGCACGGCGCTGGCGCCGCGTGGCAAGAGCGTGTCGAACAGGCGAAGCTTGGCGGCGCGGTAAACGCCCATGGTGCCGTGGTAGTCGAGGTGGTCCTGGGAAAGGTTCAAAAACCCCGCCGCGGTGAGCCGGACGCCGTCCAGCCGCCGCTGATCGATGCCGTGCGATGAGGCTTCCAGGGCCAGGTGGGTTACGCCGCGCTCGGCCAAGGTCGCCAACAGGCCCGCGACGTCGGCGGCGTCCGGAGTGGTCAGACCTGGCGCCGTGAGCTGCTCGTCGCCCATCCGCACGCCCAGGGTGCCCATGCTTGCCGACCGATGGCCGGCGGCGATGAAAATCTGCCGACAGAACGCGGCCACCGAAGTCTTGCCGTTGGTGCCGGTGACGGCGACACATGTCGCTGGCTGCTTGCCGAAAAAAGCCGCCGCGGCCAGCGCATAGGCTCGGCGCGGATCGCCCGCCTTCACCACCGGCGCGGCGAGGCCCGGCAGATCTTCATTGGCCAGCACCGCCGCCGCCCCGCGGGCCATGGCGGCGGCGACGAAACTCTTGCCGTCGGCCTTGGCGCCGGGCAGGGCGGCGAACAGATAGCCAGGCTCCACCTTGCGGCTGTCGGCGGTGACTCCCCTGATCAGTGGATCAACCGCGAGGTCGCGCTGGACCAGATCCGAGAGGCGTTGGGCGCTCATGGGACGCCGGCCGTCAGTATGCTGGGATCGATGTCATCCCTGCCCTTGCCTGGCGCAAGGACATCACCCACCGCGGCCGCGCGCCGCACACCAAGCAAGGGCGCGATACGCTC
>PMOM01000034.1 GCA_003161535.1 Caulobacteraceae bacterium
TTGCCCGATCTGCGCGACGGCCTGAAACCCGTGCAGCGGCGCATCCTGTTTTCCATGAATGAACAGGGCCACACCCCCGACCGGGGCTATGTGAAGTCGGCCCGCGTGGTCGGCGACGTGATGGGCAAATACCATCCGCACGGAGACCTTTCGATCTATGACACCCTGGTGCGCATGGCCCAGCCGTTTTCCATGGGCCTGCTGCTCATCGACGGCCAGGGCAACTTCGGCTCGGTGGACAACGATCCGCCGGCTGCCATGCGCTACACCGAATGCCGCCTGACCCGCGCGGCCATGGCGATCATGGCCGATCTCGACAAGGACACCGTCGATTTCAAGGAAAACTACGACGGCAAGGAGAGCGAGCCGGCCGTCCTGCCCTCGCGCATCCCCAATCTGCTGGTCAACGGGGCCGGCGGCATCGCTGTCGGCATGGCCACCAACATTCCTCCGCACAACCTCGGCGAAATCGTCGACGCCTGCCTGGCGCTGATCGATCGGCCCGAAATCCCCCTGGAGGAGTTCCTGGACATCGTCCCGGGTCCCGATTTTCCCACCGGCGGCGAGATCATCGGGCGCACCGGCGCGCGCCAGGCCCTGATCACCGGTCGCGGCTCGGTGGTGGTGCGCGGCGTCGCCACGATCGAAGAGATCCGCAAGGACCGCGAGGCGATCATCATCACCGCCATTCCCTATCAGGTGAACAAGGCCGCCATGGTCGAGCGCATCGCCGAACTGGTGCGGGAAAAGCGCATCGAGGGCATCGGCGATCTGCGCGACGAGAGCGATCGGACCGGCATGCGGGTGGTCATCGAGCTCAAGCGCGACGCCAGCGCCGAGGTGGTGCTCAACCAGCTCTATCGCTTCACGCCCCTCCAGAGCTCGTTCGCCGTCAACGCCCTGGCCCTGAACCGCGGCCGGCCCGAGCAGATGGGCCTGCGCGAGATGCTCACCGCCTTCGTCGCCTTCCGCGAAGAGGTGGTGGTCCGCCGCACCCGGCACGAACTTTCCAAGGCCCGCGACCGCGCCCACGTGCTGGTCGGCCTGGCCATCGCCGTCGTCAATATCGACGAGGTGATTGAGATCATCCGCTCGTCCAAGGATCCCGGCGAGGCGCGCGAGCGCCTGGTGGCCAAGGACTGGCCGATCGGCGACATGGCCCCCCTGATCGCGCTCATCGCCGATCCGCGCACGGTGGTGGTCAAGGCTGCACGCACCCTGCTCACCGACGAGCAGGCCCGCGCCATTCTGGCCCTCACCCTCTCGCGCCTGACCGGTCTTGGGCGGGACGAGATTTTCGGCGAGGGGCGCGAACTGGCCGGCGCCATCGGCGGACACCTGGCCCTGCTGTCCTCCCGCGACGCGATCATGGCTGTCGTCCGCGCCGAGCTGGTGGAAGTGCGCGAGGACTTCGCCGTTCCCCGCCGCAGCGTCTTCGTCGAGGGCGACGCCGACGTCGAGGATGAGGATCTGATCGCCCGCGAGGAGATGGTGATCACCGTCACCCACGGCGGCTATGTCAAGCGCACCGCGCTGACCACCTACCGCACCCAGCATCGCGGCGGCAAAGGCCGCTCGGGCATGTCGACCAAGGAAGAGGACGCCGTCACCCGGGTGTTCTCCGCCTCCACCCACGCGCCGATGCTGTTCTTCTCCTCCGGCGGCAAGGCCTACAAGCTGAAGGTGTGGCGACTGCCGCTGGGCACGCCGACCTCGCGCGGCAAGGCCTTCGTCAACCTGTTTCCCATCGAGCCTGGCGAGACCATGACCTCGATCCTCGCCCTGCCCGAAGAGGAGGCGGCCTGGGAGGGCCTGGACGTCATGTTCGCCACCCGCTCGGGGCGGGTGCGGCGCAACAAGTTGTCGGATTTCGTGCAGATCAACCGAGCCGGCAAGATCGCCATGAAGCTGGATCCCGAAGACTCCATCGTCGGCGTCAGCCTGTGCACGGCCATCGACGATGTGCTGCTGACCACCGCGCTTGGCCGTTGCATCCGCTTCCCCGTGGGCGATGTGCGGGTGTTCGCCGGTCGCGAATCCACTGGGGTGCGCGGCGTGCGCCTGGCCAAGGACGACAGCGTCATCTCCATGGCCATCCTGCATTCGGTCGAGGCGACGCCGGCCGAACGGGCCGCCTACATCAAGCACGCCATGGCCATGCGCGCGGCGGTGAGCGGCGATGACGACGAGGCGGCGGCGACGGGGCCGGCGGAGGTTTCAGATGACGAGGATGAGGTCGCCGGCGAAGGCGCGGTGACCTTGTCGGTGGAACGCATCGCGCATCTGGGCGCGGCGGAGGAGTTCGTGCTCACCGTCTCCTCCGAGGGCTTCGGCAAGCGCACCTCGGCCTACGACTACCGCCGCAGCGGGCGCGGCGGCAAGGGCCTCATCGCCCACGATCTTTCCCGGCGCGGCGGGCGCCTGGTGGCCTCGTTCCCGGCCGAGGACGCCGACGAGATCCTGCTGGTCACCGACCAGGGCCAGCTCATCCGCGTTCCCGTCGCCCAGATCCGCATCGCCGGCCGCAACACCCAGGGGGTGACCATCTTCCGCACCGCCGAGGGCGAGCATGTGGTTTCGGTGGAACGCCTGGAAGGCGAAGCCGGCGCGGACTCCGAGGACGATCCCGAGCCAGAAACAGAAGAGGGCGGTCAATGACGCGCATCGGCCTGTATCCAGGCGCTTTCGACCCGATCCACAACGGCCACGTCGACCTCATCCTGCGCGCGCTCAAGCTCGTCGACCGCCTGGTCATCGGCGTCGCCTTCAACAGCGGCAAGGCCCCGATGTTCACCCTCGAGGAGCGCGTGGACACCCTCAAGGCCGAGACCGCTGGCCTGGCCGACGGCGCGCGGATCGTCGTCCACCCCTACGAGGGGCTCACCACCTTGGCGGCGCGGGAGGTCGGCGCCTCGGTGATCGTCCGGGGCCTGCGCACGATGGCCGACTTCGAATATGAATTCCAGATGTCCGCCATGAACCAGCAGCTCGACCGCGACATCGAGACGGTGTTCCTGATGGCCGATCCGCGCCACCAGGCCCTCGCCTCGCGCCTGGTCAAGGAGATCGCCTTGCTGGGCGGCGACATCTCGGCCTTCGTGCCGGCGGGCGTTCGACGGCGGCTGCTGGAAAAGGTCGGCCGGCCTTGAGAGCTGGCCTCGCGGGCTTGTCGCGCGCCGGGCGCCGGGCTAGGCGAAGCGCCATGAGCCCATCTTCCCTTTGCGCCTGCTGCGCCCTGGCCGTCTTGATCGCGGCGAGCGGACCGGTTCCCGCGGCCGCCGCGCGCAAGGCCCACGCCGCTTTAGCCGCCGACGCGCCGCCCACCGAGGCCGACTGGCGCACGCCCGATCCACAGAACGTCCTGGTCATCGACACCAACAAGGGCCGGATCATCTTCGAGATGGCGCCGCAGGTCGCGCCCCTTTCCGTGGCCAGGGTTCGCGAGCTGGCCCGCGCCGGCTTCTATGACGGGCGCGCCTTTTTCCGCGTGATCGACAATTTCATGGATCAGACCGGCGATCCCCTCGATACCGGGACCGGCGGTTCCACCAAGCCGGACCTGCCGGGTGAGTTCACCTTCCGCCGCGGTTCGGACACGCCCATGGTCGTGGTCGAGAAGGCCTCCGGCCAGGAGTCCGGCTTCATCGGCGCCCTGCCGGTGGTCGGCCAGACGCTGGATCTTGGCGTGCTCACCGCCGATCACAGGGTCAAGGCCTGGGCGACCTTCTGCGCCGGGGTCGGCGGCATGGCGCGGGCCCAGACCCCCGACAGCGGCAACAGCCAGTTCTTCCTGATGCGCGCCGCCACGCCGCATCTTGATCAGAATTACACCCCCTGGGGGCGGGCGATCGCCGGCCAGGACGTCATCAACGCCATCAAGGTGGGTGAGCCGGTGGAGGCTCCGCAGGACAAGATGCTCACCGTGCGCGTGCTGGCCGATATTCCGGTGGCGCAGCGGCCTTCGGTCCGCGTCATCGACACCGCCGGGCCGTGGTTCAGGGCCCAGGCCGAACGCCTCCGCGTCGACAAGGTGGTGGATTTCTCCATGTGCGATCTCGATCTTCCCAGCCAGGTAAAGTGACAACCATGAGCGATGCCAACGACACCCTAATCATGACCCTGGCCACCGGTCCGGTGACCATCCGCATGCGGCCAGATCTCGCCCCCGCCCACGTGGCCCGGATCAAGGAGCTGGCGGCGGAGGGCTTCTATGACGGCGTGGTCTTCCACCGCGTCATCGACGGCTTCATGGCCCAGGGCGGCGACCCCAGCGGAACCGGCAGCGGCGGCTCGAAAAAGCCCGATCTTCCGGCCGAGTTCTCCAGCGCCCGCCACGCCCGCGGGGTCTGCTCCATGGCGCGCACCGCCAATCCCAATTCCGCCAACAGCCAGTTCTTCATTTGTCTGAAGGATTCCAGCTTCCTGGATAATCAGTACACGGTATGGGGCGAGGTGATCGAGGGCATGGAGCACATCGACGCCCTGCCCAAGGGCGAGCCGCCGCGCCAGCCGGGCAAGATCATTTCCATGAAGGCGGGGGCTTAGGGCCACGCGGTCGCCGCCGCCCGTCTCGCGGGTCTCCGAGTTCGACTTCGATCTCCCCGAAGGTCTGATCGCCCTTCGCCCGGCCACGCCGCGCGATGGCGCCCGCATGCTGGTCGTCCGGGCCGATGGCGGCCTCGAAGACCGCCTCGCTTCGGACCTGCCGGAGCTCTTGCGTCCCGGCGACGCCCTGGTCTTCAACGACACCCGCGTGATCGCCGCGCGTCTGTTCGGAGTGCGGACGCGCGAGGACTCCGTCGCCGCCGTCGAGGCTACCTTGCACAAACGCCTTTCGCCCTCGCGGTGGAGCGCCTTCATGCGCCCGGGCAAGCGGCTGAGGATCGGCGACCGGGTGGCTTTCGGCGAGCGCGGGGACCGGGCCTGCCTGCTGGGCGCCCTGGACGCGACGCTGGCGGCCAAGGGGGAGGATGGTGAGGTCACCCTGGCCTTCGATCTGGCCGGCCCCGATCTCGATGTGGCCATTGCCGAGCGCGGCGCCATGCCCCTGCCGCCCTATATCGCCGCCCGCCGCGCCGAGGACGAGCGCGACCGGACGGACTACCAGACCGTCTATGCCCGCGACGCCGGCTCGGTGGCCGCGCCCACCGCCGGCCTGCACTTCACGCCCCAGCTCCTGGCGCGCCTTGAGGCGCGCGGCGTCTCGGCGCATTTCGTCACCCTGCACGTGGGCGCCGGCACCTTCCTGCCGGTGAAGAGCGCGACCATCGCCGGCCATCGCATGCACGCCGAATATGGCGAGGTTCCCTGGGCCGTCGCCGCCGCCCTCAACGCCGTCCGCGCCGCCGGCGGGCGGATCGTCTGCGTGGGCACCACCAGCCTTCGCTTGCTGGAGAGCGCGGCCGACCAGGAAGGCGTGATCGCGCCCTTCGCCGGCGAGACAGCCATCTTCATTACCCCGGGCTATCGCTTCGGTGTCGCCGACGGCCTGATGACCAACTTCCACCTGCCGCGCTCGACTTTGTTCATGCTGGTCGCCGCCTTTTGCGGACTGTCCGTCATGCGGCGTGCCTACGCCCACGCCATCGAGGCGGGATATCGCTTCTATTCCTACGGCGACGCCTCGCTCCTGTGGCGAGCGGCCTGATGGCGGCCTTCGCCTTCGACCTCGGGGCTGTCGACGGCCAAGCGCGCGCCGGCGTGCTGCATACCCCGCGCGGCGACATCGCCACCCCCGCCTTCATGCCCGTCGGCACCGCCGGCGCGGTCAAGGCCCTGACCATGGATCAGGTGAAGGCCTCGGGCGCGGACGTCATCCTCGGCAACACCTTTCATCTGATGCTGCGCCCCGGCGCCGAGCGGGTGGCGCGGCTGGGCGGTCTGCATCGCTTCTGCGGCTGGCCAGGGCCGATCCTCACCGATTCGGGCGGCTTTCAGGTGATGTCCCTGGCCAATATCTCGACCGTCAGCGAGGAAGGAGCGAGCTTCGCCAGCCCCATCGACGGCTCGCGCCATGAGCTCTCGCCAGAGCGTTCCATCGCTATCCAGGCTGATTTGCTGGGCGCCGACATCGTCATGCAGCTTGACCAGTGCGTCGCCTGGCCCGCGTCGCGGGCGGTGGCCGGCGAGGCGATGCGGCTTTCCGCCCGCTGGGGGGCGCGCTGCAAGACGGCCTTCGGCGAGCGGGAAGGCCAGGCCCTGTTCGGCATCCAGCAGGGCTCGACGGATGAAGCCCTGCGCCGGGAATCCTCCCAGCGGCTGCTGGAGACCGGCTTCGACGGCTACGCCATCGGCGGCCTGGCCGTGGGCGAGGGGCACGGCGCCATGTGCGAGGCGCTCGATTATGTGCCCGGCCTGCTGCCCGCCGATCGGCCGCGCTATCTGATGGGCGTGGGCAAGCCGTTGGACATTGTCGAAGCGGCGGCGCGGGGCGTGGACATGTTCGACTGCGTCCTGCCCACCCGCTCGGGCCGCCATGGCCAGGCCTGGACCTGGGAAGGTCCGATCAATCTGAAATCGGCCCGCTTCGCCGACGACGATGCGCCGCTCGCGCCCGACATCGCCTGCCCGGCCAGCCGCGACTATTCCCGGGCCTATCTGCATCACCTGGTGAAGTCCGGCGAGATTCTCGCCCAGGTCATGCTGTCGTGGCACAACCTGGCCTTCTACCAGACCCTGATGGAGGGCCTGCGCGCCGCCATCCGCGCCGGGCGCCTCGCCTCCTTCCGCGCCCAACTCCGCGCCGGGCGCAGGCCAGACGCCTAGAGCGTTAGACTCTCTGCCCCCTCTGGGGGA
>PMOM01000084.1 GCA_003161535.1 Caulobacteraceae bacterium
CCCTCGGCGTGGTCGGCATAAGGTTGTTCTTCTGATCCGGAAGGTCGCGCACGCGGGCGGCTGACTTCCGCATTGTGTCGATTCCCCCGTTGGTCGCGGGCCCAGCAGTGGACGTTGACGCGGTCGGTCGGGGTCGAACGGACCCTCCGAAAATGACTGGAGCGCAACGTCGCGCGCCGCCCGCTCACGCCAAGGCGTACCGTATCGGCAGGGCCTTTGGACCGTTGACGAAGTTGGCCTCCGAGAGTTTGGCCTCGCCGGCCAGTTCGACGGACTTCAGCCTGGGCAGCAGTTCCTCCCACAATATTCGCATTTCAAGCTTGGCCAGGTGCTGGCCGAGGCACAGGTGGGCGCCGTAGCCGAACGCCAGATGGCGGTTGGGGCTGCGGTCGACGTGGAACTCTTCGGGGTTCTCGAACACCTCTTCATCGCGGTTGCCGGAGGGATAGCAGAGCATCAGCCATTCGCCCTTGGCGATGGCCTGGCCGCGCAGGGTGGTGTCGGCCGCGGCGCTGCGCATGAAGTGCCGCACCGGCGTCGTCCAGCGGATGGACTCATCGACCAGACTGGGGATCAGGGCGGGGTTGGCCCGCACCTTGGCGAGCTCCGCCGGCCGCTCGGCGAGCGCCCACATGGCGCCGGCGGTGGACGAGGACGTGGTGTCGTGCCCGGCGGTGGCGACAATCAGATAGTAGGAGACGGCGTCCAGGTCCGAGATCGGCTGGCCGTCGATGGTGGCGTTGGCGATGGTGCTGGCCACGTCGTCCCGTGGCGTGGCTTTCCGGTCTTCCGTCAGTATTTTGAAATAGTTGAAGAAGTCCATCATCGTCGCCTGGACGTCCAGCTGCCGGGTCTCGGGCGTTTCGTCGCCGCCCGAGCGGCGCAGGTCGGGGTCGGTGGCCCCGAACAGCTCCTGGGTCAGCTTCAACATGCGCGGCTCGTCGGCGCGCGGCACGCCCAGAATCTCCATGATCACCCGCAACGGGAAATGCAGGGCGACCTCTTCGAGGAAGTCGCATTCTCCGCCCAGGGCCTCCATCCGCGCCACCGCCTCGCGCGCCAGCTCGCGGATGCGACCCTCAAGCTTGCGGATGTTCTGCGGCATGAACCAGGCCTGGGTGAGGGCCCGGTATTTCATGTGGTCCGGCTCGTCCATCTGCACCAGGGTGTAGATCAGCGGCCGGCCCGCCGCCCGCGCCTCGCGTCCGCGCTCGACCGCCTGATGCGGCGCCAGGGTCGAGGGGAAGGCGCCATAGGGAAACAGGCTGTTGTCGCGGCTGACCTCCAGGATGTCGGCGTGCTTGGTGACGATGCGGAACGGATCGAACCCCGGCAGCTCGGCGAGCGCCAACGGCTCGTTTTTGCGCAGCCAGGCGAAGGCGGCGTTCAGGCGGGCCGGGTCGGCGTGCGCCTTGGGGTCGACGACGGCGGCGACGGCCGCCTCGCGCGTCAAGGTCATCGATGGCCTCCTCTATTTCTCACCCTACACGCCGACGCGGCCGCGCCGATCCCGCGCCCGCCTGGCGGCCGCTGGCTCAATCGAACACCTTTCGCACCGCGTCGGCCGAAGCCTGGGCGTGAGCAGCGTCATGGATCGCCTGGTTCTTGGCCAGGTGGGCGAACATCTGGATGCCGAACCCGCCGTCCAGGTCGTCGGTGATGCGGCGCTTCCACGGCCGGCGGATGATCTGGGTGGTCAGGCGACGCGTGACCCTGGGCTGGCTCATGATGTGGTCGGCCAGCTTCCAGGCGCGGCCCAGAAGCTGATCGCGCGGCAGCACCTCGTTCACCATGCCCCATTCGAGGGCGGTCGCCGCATCGATGCGCTGGCCGGTGAGCAGGGCGTAGGCCGCCCGCTTCACCCCGAGCAACTCCTGCAGGCAGCACTGAATGCCGTCGCCCGGAACCGAGCCCATGGTGTAGTGCGGGTCGAAGATGACCGCCTCTTGCGCGCACAGCGTCAGGTCGCA
This sequence comes from Caulobacteraceae bacterium, assembly GCA_003161535.1. GTDB lineage: Bacteria > Pseudomonadota > Alphaproteobacteria > Caulobacterales > Caulobacteraceae > Acaudatibacter. Next base: position 1,971 of record PMOM01000084.1, read on the forward strand.
CATCAGCAGGATTTCGGCGTGCGCGGCATGGCCGTTGATCACTCCGATCGTCGGGATCTCCAGGTCGTTGATCAGGGCGCCGACGTTAATCCGCCCGTCCTTGTAGGCGTATTCATAGGCCCAGTGCTGCAGGTCCTCCTGCTCGAGCGCGAATCCCTCGGGGTCCAGCGCGGCCATGAAATGCTCGCCCGAGCCGGTGAGGATCATGAGCTCATTGTCGGGATCGGCGCCGATGGTTTTGAAGAGCTGCCCAAGGGCCCGGTGGTTCTCGACGCTGAGCTGGACCGAGCCGCCCAGGGTATGGGCCTGGGCCAGCAGCACGCCGTCGGCCCGTCGCTCCAGTTTGAAGTGATCCTTGAAGCGTTCCTGGTAGTCCTCGAATTTCGGCGTCGGCACGAACGGGCTGAGCGACATGGCCTTGTCTCCCTATGCGAGATCGATATCGGTGAAGCAGCTCCAATCCTTGTCGCGCCAGCCGCGCGCGATCACCTCGTCCATCTTGGCCCGCAGGGCCTCCGCGCTCGACAAGCGCTGGCCCACCGCCTGGGCCGCGTCGATCATCAGCCCGACATCCTTGCGCCCGCCGGCGGCGGTGAAGCCGACGGTGTCAAAGTCGCGCTCGGCGATCTTGGCGATGTATTCGCGCGTCCCCGGATTGCCGAAAAAACCCGCAAGCATCTGCGGGACCAGTTCTGGCGGCAGACCCGACTTCTCGGCCCAGGCCAGGGACTGGCCGATCAGGTCCATGGCCGAGGCGCCCAGGAAATTGGCGATCAGCTTGGCGATGGCGGCCTGGCTCTGGCGCGGGCCGACAACCACCATCGCGGGCGCGTAGGTGGTGATCACCGCGCGGACGGACTCGATGGCGTCGGCGTCGCCGGCCACGAAGGTGACCAGCTGCGCCGCCTCGGCCACCGTCAGACGGCCAACCACCGGACCGGCCAGATGGTGGCGCCCCGCCGCCGTGTGCATCGAGCCCAGTTCGTCCGAAAGGCCGGGGGAAACCGTGCTCGTGCCGATATGGATGGCGCCGGGGCGCAGGCCGCCGAGGATCCCCTCGGGGCCGGACACGACAGACTTCAGGGACGCGTCGTCGGCCAGGCTCGAGATAACGATGTCGGCGGCCCGGGCGGCGGCGGCGGGCGATTGTGCCAGGCTCGCGCCGGCGGCGACCAGGGCCTCGGCCTTATGCGGCGATCGGTTCCACACCGTCAGGGGGTAGCCCGCCTTCTGCACGTTCGTGGCCATGGCGTGGCCCATCTTGCCCAGGCCGATAAAGGCGACTGTCTGCTTGTCGGGTGAAGGCATGTTCGCGCTCCTCTTCACCGCTTGATCGGCCGCAAAGCCCTTCGGGTCAAACGGAGAAAGGCCCTCGGCGCCGGAGGCGCGAAGGCTGGTGCGGGCGGTCGGGGTCGAACCGACACTCTGTCACCAGAACCGGATTTTGAGTCCGGCGCGTCTGCCAATTCCGCCACGCCCGCGTGAGAGGGCTCTTCCTAGCGGGGCAAAGCGCTCAAGCCAACATGACGGCGGTCGGTCTAGCGCCTTCGCCGGTTAAGTTAAGGTGGGCCGTCCCAAAATTACCGTCATGGCCGACCGGCAGTGTCGGCCATCCATGAACACCTTCCTGGCGGGTGGCCGCGCTAGAGCGCGGCCATTGGCCAAGCGGTTGGCCTTGGCGCGTGCCGCAGCCACCAGCGTGGGGATTCACGATAGGCGCGCTCTGGCGCGCCCACTCATGGGAATGTGTTCATGGGTAGCCGGGACTGACGCCCGGCTATGACGGAGTTGGGGGATGGAGCGACTTGGGCGGCGAATGCGCTAGGCCGGCCGCCTGGTCAATGTGCGCTCTTGCGGCCCGAGCCGCCGGGCTTCTTGCCGCCGCCGTCGACCTTGTTGACCGTCGCCCAGGCGCGGCGCTCGGCTTCCTTGTCCGGCAAGCCGCGATGCTCATAGGACTTGGCGATGTGATCGGCCTTGCGGTCCTGCTTGCCGGTGTATTTGGATTTGTCGCCTTGAGGCATCGGGTGTTCCTCCTCTTGGGCGAAACACGCCGGGCGAGGCGCCGGTTCCCCTCCCCGTTCAGGCCGCCGCGACGCTCTGTTCGATGGCCCCGAAGATCGAGTGGTGGGCGCCATCGCGCATTTCGATGCGCACGGTGTCGCCGGCGATGAGGAACGGCGTCGCGGGCGCGCCGGCCAGCAAGGTCTCCACGGTGCGCAGCTCGGCGATGCAGCTGTAGCCCGCCCCACCCGCTTCGATCGGCTGGCCTGGGCCGCCATCGGGGCCGCGATTGGAAACCGTGCCCGAACCGATGATCGAGCCGGCGGCCAGGCCGCGCGTCCTGGCGGCGTGGGCGATCAGGCCGCCAAAGTCGAAGGTCATGTCGACGCCGGCGTCGGCGCGGCCGAACGGCTTGCCGTTGAGCTCCACCAGCATCGCGCCCGAGAGCCTGCCCTCGATCCACGCCTCGCCCAGTTCGTCCGGCGTGACCGCTGCCGGCGAGAAGGATCCGGCCGGCTTGGACTGGAAGAAGCCGAACGACTTGGCCAATTCCGCCGGGATCAGATTGCGCAGGGAAACATCGTTGGCCAGCATCACCAGGCGAACGGCGGCGAGGCCCGCGGCCCGGTCGGCGCCTGGGCGGACATCGCCGGTGATCACGGCGACCTCGGCCTCGAAATCACAGCCCCAGGCGGCATCGGCCAGGGGGATCGGATCGCGGGGCCCCAGAAAGGCGTCGGAGCCGCCCTGGTACATCAAGGGATCGGTCCAGAAGCTTTCCGGCATTTCCGCCCCCCGCGCCCGGCGCACCAGGGCGACGTGGTTCACATAGGCCGAGCCGTCCGCCCACTG
>PMOM01000132.1 GCA_003161535.1 Caulobacteraceae bacterium
GGGACGGTGATGACCGCCTGGGTCACCTTCTCGCCCAGGTGAGCTTCGGCGGCTTCCTTCATCTTTTGCAGAATGAAGGCGGAAACCTGCTGGGGGGAATAATCCTTGCCGTGGGCGCGCACCCAGGCATCGCCATTGGCGCCTTTGACAATCTTGTAGGGCACCATGCCCTTGTCCTTCTCGACCATCGGGTCGGCGAAGTTGCGCCCGATCAGGCGCTTGATGGCGAATAGAGTGTTCTCCGGATTGGTCACCGCCTGGCGTTTGGCGGGCTGTCCGACCAGCCGTTCGCCATCCTCCAGGATAGCGACGACCGATGGCGTGGTCCGGACGCCCTCGGCGTTCTCGATTACCTTGGGCGCTTTGCCATCCATGATGGCGACGCACGAATTGGTTGTGCCAAGGTCAATACCAATAATCTTAGCCATGATTGTCTTCTTTCTGCTCCCTTTGACGGCAAGCGGCCGGCGTGGCCTTCTTGGACTGTGAAGCGCCCGCTGGCGGCCGTTCCCTAGGTTTAGATCGGGGCGGTTGATTCCATTGGAACTCGCCGCCGTGGATACCGATATGGGAACCAGGGCGAGCGTCGCAAGGGCGCCACGCCAACGCGGTCGAAGGGGCGCGGCGATCAAGGTGGCACTCACGGGCTTCCAACTCTTCCCTGGGCGAGTCGGCGCCGATTCCCAGCATGCGCTGGTGGCGGCGGTGATGAGCGCCCAGACCTTGGCGCCTTTCTACAGGCCGGTGACGCCTGGCGGCCAAGCCATGAGTGTGCGCATGACCAACCTCGGCGCGGTCGGCTGGCTGACCGACAAGACGGGTTACCGCTACGCGCAGGCCCATCCGATCACCGGAGCGTCTTGGCCGCCGATTCCACCGTTCCTGCTCCAGATCTGGGCGGAACTGACCGACGCCCGCGCCCCGCCCGACGCCTGCCTTGTCAATTTCTATGACGCCGGCGCCAGAATGGGGCTTCACCAGGATCGCGACGAGGCCGATTTCAGCTTTCCGGTGATGTCGGTTTCGCTCGGCGACACGGCGATCTTCCGGATCGGAGGGGCGGACCGGAGTGCGCCGACGCGGACGGTGCGTTTGTCTTCGGGAGACGTCTGCGTCCTGGCGGGAAGGGCGCGCCTCGCCTTCCACGGCGTCGATCGCATCCTGGCCGGTACCTCGCGGCTCATTCCGGGCGGTGGGAGGATCAACCTCACGCTGCGGCGCGCTCGGCCGGCTTAGCGGCCGCTTTTGACAGCCAGGGCCCGTCGAGAGACGATGGACCAAACAAGGAGAAAAGCCATGTTGATCCTCACCCGGCCCGAAGGCGGAAAACCGGAAGACCTGCACCTTACCCGCCGCGGCGCCGCTGCGGTCTTCTTCACCGGCTATGCGGCCGCGGCGCTGTCAGCTCAGGCCGATCCGATCCACACCGACGAAGCCGGCCTGATCACCGAGGCGGTCACCCTCCCGGCCCCGGATGGCTTTCAATTGCCAGGATACCTTGCTCGACCGAAGGCCAGGGGCCGCTTTCCGACGGTGATCGTGGCGTCCGAGATATTCGGCGTGCATGAGTACATCAAGGATGTTTGCCGCCGCTTCGCCAAGCTGGGCTACGTCGCGGTGGCGCCTGCCTTTTTCGTGAGGGTGGGCGACCCGGCCCCGATCGCCGACATCGGCGCGGTGATGAAGATCGTAAGCCAGGCCTCCGACCAACAGGTGATGGGCGACATCGGCGCGACCCTGAAGTTCCTCAAGGGCCAGACCTACGTTGACCCCCGCAGGATCGCCATCACCGGCTTCTGTTACGGCGGCGGCGTGACTTGGCTGGCTTGCGAGACATTCGGTGATTTCAAGTGCGGTGTCGCCTGGTACGGTAAGATGGTTCCACCAGCCGTCGTTCCGGCCGATTCCAAACGATTGTGGCCGGTCCAGATGGTCGGCCAACTTCACTGTCCCGTGCTGGGCCTTTACGGCGCGAAGGACGGTCTGGCCGCGGGCATCCCCGCTATGCGCGCGGCGCTTGCCGCCGCGCACAAGACGAGTAGCGAAATCATCGTCTATCCAGACGCCGGCCATGGCTTCCACGCCGACTACCGCTCAAGCTACAACGCCGCGGACGCCAGCGACGGCTGGACCAGGCTTCTGGCCTTCTTGGCCCATAACGGCGTCGAGCCCAAACACTACAAGGCGGCATAGACGATGGCCTGTCTCTCGCGCCTGATCCTCGCGCCGGTCGCCCTGGCGGTCTTCGGCTTGGCGCCAGCGTTGGCGCAGCCGCCGGCCTCCGCGGTCACCATGGAGGAGATGCTTGGATATCCCTTTCAGAGCGGTCTTGCCGCCGCCGAGCACGGCGACGCCGTCGCCTGGGTGCAAGACATTCGCGGTGTGCGCAACATTTGGGTGGCGCGGGGTCCAAGCTTCGCGCCCCGTCAGATCACGTCCAACCGCGACGACGATGGTCAGGAACTCACCCAGTTGACGTTTTCGCCCGATGGAGCGCGCCTAGCCTGGGTCAGAGGCGGCGATCATGACGCCAACTGGCCGGCGGAAGGCAATCTCGATCCCGATCCTACGTCTGTGACCCAGCAGCCGGAAGTGACGATCTGGTCGGTGGTCTTGGCCGGTGGCGCGCCCGTGGAGGTCGCCAAGGGCGACGCGCCGGCGATTTCCGCCCGGGGCGTTCTGGCCTTTGTAAAGGACAAGCAGGTGTGGAGCGCGCCGCTGGGAGCCAAGGCCAAGCCCGAACGCCTGTTCTTTGATCGCGGCCGCGACGGATCCCTGGTCTGGTCGCCGGACGGCGCGCGGCTGGCCTTCGTTTCCGACCGGGGCGACCACGCTTTCATCGGCGTTTTTACAAGCAAGGAGCGGCCTCTCACCTATATGGCGCCGTCCACCAGCAAGGACGGCTCGCCCAAATGGTCGCCCGATGGGACAAAAATCGCCTTTGTGCGTCGGGTGGGTGATGGCGGCGCGCCGATACCGATCCTGAAGGAGACGCCCGATCCCTGGTCGATTTGGGTAGCCAACGTCGCCGACGCCACGGCCCACGCCGCCTGGCGCGGCCCTCATACCCTCGCCGGCTCCCATCCCGACACCGAAGGCGGGGCGAATCTGCACTGGGCGGCGGGCGACCGTCTGGTTTTCCTTGCTGAGCTCGATAACTGGCCGCACCTTTATTCGGTCCCGGCGGCCGGCGGCGAGCCGCTGCTCCTGACCCCGGGCGGGTTCATGGTCGAGCACGTCAGCGAGACCGGCGATGGCCGATTTATGATCTATGACGCCAACACCGGCGCGGGCGCCGACGATGGCGAGCGGCGACATCTCTTCCGCGTCCCGACCGATCGGGCGTCGCCGATCGCCCTGACGTCGGGATCAACACTTCAATGGCAGCCGGTGGTCGCCGACGACAGCCACATAGCCTTCATCGAAGCTGGCCCCCAGGCGCCCCCTGTCACGGCTCTGATCGACCTTGCTTCGAACTCCACGCGCTCTCTGACATCGCCGGCCGCATCGACAGGCTTTCCGGCGAGCGCCCTCGTCGCTCCCACGGCCGTGAGGTTCACGTCGCCCGATGGGCTGATTGTTCATGGGGATCTCTTCCAGCGCCAGGATGGCGGCGGCGCCAAGCCCGGCATCATCTTTGTTCACGGCGGCCCGCCCAGGCAGATGCTGCTCGGCTGGCACTACATGGACTATTACAGCAACGCCTATGCGGTGAACCAATATTTGGCGGACCACGGCTTTGTGGTTCTTTCGGTCAACTATCGTCTGGGCATCGGTTATGGACGCGCCTTTCAGCACCCGGACCACGGCGGGCCGGCCGGCGCGGCGGAATATCAGGATGTGCTCGCCGGCGCCCGCTTTCTGCAGAAGCTGCCGGGCGTCGATGCAAATCGCATTGGCATCTGGGGGGGATCCTATGGCGGCCTTCTGACCGCCCAGGCGCTGGCGCGGGATTCGAGCACGTTCAAGGTCGGGGTCGATATGCACGGGGTCCACGACTGGTCGCGGCTGCTCGCCCGGGAGATCGGCGCGCCAGGCGCCCGTTTCGAGGCCGGTGACCGCGACCAGGCCATGCAAACGGCCTGGACATCCTCGCCCGACGCGGACGTGGCCGGGTGGACTTCGCCGGTGCTTCTCATCCAGGGCGACGATGATCGCAACGTGCCCTTCCAGCAGACAGTCGATCTGGCGCGCCGATTGGAGGATCGGGGCGTGGACTTCGAGGAGTTGGTTATCCCCAACGAAATCCATGGCTTCCTGCGCTACCGGTCCTGGTTGACGGCCGACAGCGCCACGGTGCGGTTTTTCCAGACCCGGCTGGCCGCGCCCGCGCCATAAGGGACTGCTGGGGCCCCTTCGGCGATTTGCCGCTTGTGCGGGTGGGCCGGTTTTGGTCTGCTCGGGCGATGGCGCGGGTTCAGCTTTCGGGTATCCGTAAGGAGTTCGGCGCGGCCACCGTCCTGCGCGACGTCAACCTGACCATCGAGGACGGCGAATTCGTCGTCTTTGTGGGACCGTCCGGCTGCGGAAAGTCGACCCTGCTTCGCATCATCGCCGGGCTCGAAGAGGCCTCCGCTGGCGATGTCCGTCTCGGCGGCGAATTAGTCAATGACGCCTCGCCGGCCGAGCGGGGCGTGGCGATGGTGTTTCAATCCTACGCGCTCTACCCGCACATGACGGTCTACGAGAATATGGCTTTCGCCCTGAAGCTGGCCAAGGTGCCACGCCAGGCGATCGACAAGGCGGTGCGCGCCGCGGCGGCGATCCTGAACATCGAATCCCTGCTTGAGCGCCGTCCCAAAGCGTTGTCGGGAGGGCAACGCCAGCGCGTCGCCATCGGCCGCGCCATCGTGCGCGAACCGAAGGTGTTCCTCTTCGATGAACCGCTGTCCAACCTCGATGCATCCCTGCGCGTGCGCATGCGCTACGAGTTCGCCAAGCTGCATGAGACGCTCGCCACGACGATGATCTACGTCACCCACGACCAGGTGGAGGCGATGACCTTGGCCGACCGCATCGTCGTTCTGTGCGAGGGAGCCATCGAGCAGGTCGGCGCGCCCTTGGACCTCTACCAGCGGCCGGACAACCTCTTCGTGGCCGGCTTCATTGGATCGCCTAGGATCAACCTGCTGAGCGCCGAGGTGGTCGAGGCCGGCGCGGCGGAGGCCAAGGTGCGCTTGCTCTCGGGCGATGTCATCGGCGTCCAGGTTGATGCTTCCCGCGCGAAGATCGGCGAGCGGGTCACTCTGGGCGTGCGACCCGAACACTTCGACCTTGACGCCACCAGCAACACCCTGACGGCGATCATTCAGTTCGTGGAATCGCTGGGCGCGGTGTCCTTCGCCTACGGGTCCCTGGAAGGATCGAATGAGGAATTGACCGCTCAGCTCGCCGCCTCGGCGCCCGTCCGATCGGGGCAGACGCTGCGGCTCGGCGTTCCGGCGGCCGCGGCGCACCTGTTTGATCCGGCGGGGCAGGCCTATCGGCGCGCCGAGGCAGGCGCGGAAGGCCGGTCGGCCTAACTTGTGGCGGCGCCCAAGGCTTCGCCGTTGCTGGCGATAATCTTGCTGTAAAATCGGGCGCTGTCCTTGGGCGTGCGCTTCTGGGTGTCGAAGTTCACGTGCACAATGCCAAAGCGCTTGGA
>PMOM01000039.1 GCA_003161535.1 Caulobacteraceae bacterium
CGCTCCCGCTATGAAGAAGCCAGCGAAATGCATCACGATCATCTCATCGACATGAAGAGCGGCGCGGTGGTGGAATTCATGGACGAAGAGATAGAGGCTCTGCAGAAGGCGATCGCCAAACGGCTCGGCTATCGCTTGGTGGATCACCGCCTCGAGCTTTATGGCGTGCCGGCCGATGACTGACACCGCGCCGGCCAAGCGGCTCTACATCAAGACCTACGGCTGCCAGATGAATGTTTATGACAGCGAACGCATGGCCGATGTGCTGCGTCCTCTGGGCTATTGCCTGACGCCGACGGCGGAGGGCGCCGATCTGGTCGTGCTCAACACCTGCCATATTCGCGAAAAGGCCACCGAAAAGGTCTATTCGGAGCTGGGCCGCATCAAGGCTATGAAGCGACGTAAGGCGGAGGCGGGCGGCGAGATGCTGGTCGCCGTGGCCGGCTGTGTCGCTCAGGCGCAAGGCGCCGAGATCGCCCGTCGCCAGGGCGCCGTGGATATGGTGGTCGGTCCCCAGAGCTATCACCGGCTGCCGGAGTTGATCGCGCGCGCCCACCGCTCGCGCGGCGAGCATCTGGCCACTGATTTCGAAGCCGAGGCGAAATTCGATACTCTGCCCGCGCAACGCGGGACGAGCGGCGTCAGCGCCTTTCTGACCGTGCAGGAAGGCTGCGACAAGTTTTGCACCTTCTGCGTGGTGCCCTATACGCGCGGCGCGGAGTATTCTCGTCCATCGGGCGCCATCGAAACCGAAGCGCGGGGCCTGGCCGTTCGCGGCGTGAGAGAAGTCACTCTGCTCGGCCAGAACGTCAACGCCTATCGAAACGACCAGGGCGGCGGTCTGGCGGCGCTCATTCGACGGCTGGCGGCGATTCCGGGCCTTGACCGCATCCGCTACACGACAAGCCATCCTGGGGACATGGACGGCGATCTGATCGCCGCTCACGGCGACGTCGAAGCCCTGATGCCGTACCTGCATCTGCCGGTGCAGTCCGGCTCAGACACGGTGCTCAGGGCGATGAATCGCACTCATGACGCACACGGCTATCTGCGGACCATTGAGCGGGTGCGCTCGGCGCGGCCCGANNCCGGCGAGACCGCGGCCGACTTCCAAGCGACCTTGGACCTGGTGCGCGAGGTCAGCTACGCCAGCGCGTTTTCGTTCAAATATTCGCGGCGGCCCGGCACGCCCGCCTCGGCCATGAGCGGCCAAGTGGACGAGGCGGCCAAGGCCGAGCGTCTGGCGAGCCTTCAGGAACTGCTGGAGAGTCAGCGGCGGCGCTTTGATGGCGACCTGGTGGGCCACACGACGCGGGTTCTCATCGAAAGGCGAGGGCGTGATGAAGGTCAGGTTGTGGGTCGCAGCCCCTATCTTCAAGCCGTCCATTGCCAAGGAGGCGATGACCTCATTGGCGCTATCGTTCCCGTGGCCATCGCTTCGGCCGCCCGCGGCAGCCTCTCCGGCCAACGCGTCGCGGAGTGCGTTTGAGCCGGGGGCCGTCCGAGTTTCTGCCCCTCGGCGAGGAGGCCGTGCGCGCTGTCGCGGGCCCGGGCGGTCGACATGCCGCGCTCATCGAGGATGCATTCCGGGTTCTTGTGGAAACGCCGGGCGGCGGCGTTTCCCTGAACGGTGGCCCCAGCGCCCGGCGGGGAGCCAAACAGGCCATCGAAACTCTGGCCGGGCGGGTCGCCTCCCGACTGGAGGTCACCCCGGCCGACGTGCGCGTGGCCATTGATCAGGCCCGTTCGGGCGCACCTGGACCCGGCGCCGTCGGACGCCGCGGCGCGGTGGCGGCCAAGACGGCGGCTCAAGCCCGCTATCTGGAGGCCTTGGAGAATCACGATCTGGTCTTCGCCTTGGGACCAGCGGGGACGGGTAAGACCTTTCTGGCGGTCGCTCATGGAGCGGGTCTGCTGCGCTCGGGCCAAGTCGAGCGTCTGGTGGTGACACGCCCGGCGGTGGAAGCTGGAGAGCGACTCGGCTTCCTGCCCGGCGATCTGACCGAGAAAGTCGATCCCTACATGGCGCCGGTCTGGGAGGCGATGACCACCATCCTGGGCGCCGAAGCACTGCGCCGCCGGCGCGATCGCGGGGAGATCGAGGTGGCCCCGATCGCCTTCATGCGCGGTCGAACGCTCAACCACGCGTTCGTCATTGTCGATGAGGCCCAGAACACCTCCCGCTTGCAGATGAAGATGGTCCTGACACGTCTGGGCGAAGGCTCGCGAATGGCGGTGACAGGTGATCCCAGCCAAGTCGATCTGCTGAACGCCGCCGATTCCGGCCTGATCCACGCCGTTTCGATTCTTGGGGGAGTCGCGGATGTGGCCATCAGCCGATTCTCCGCCCGCGATGTCGTGCGCCACCATCTGGTCGCCAAGATCGTCGAGGCCTATGACGCCGACGCCGCCGGGCCCTTGCCGTGACGCGGATCGACATCGGGATCGAAGATCAGGCCTGGAACAGGGCGCTGCCCAACGCGCGCCGCCTGGCCCGCCGGGCGGCGCTAGCGGCGGCTAGGCTGGCGGAAGGCGGATCGATCAGCGTCCTGCTCACCGACGCCGAGGCGGTGAGGAATCTGAACGCTCGCTTCTTGCGCCGGGATGAAGAGACCAATGTTCTGGCCTTCCCGTCGACGCCCAACGGCGATGGCCACTTGGGTGACGTCGCCCTCGCGTTTGATGTCTGCGCGCGGGAAGCACTGGCTCAACGCAAGCCTCTGGGAGACCACCTGCAACACCTGGTGATCCATGGCGTGCTGCATCTGTTGGGATATGATCACGACGCCGAGGCGCCCGCGGTTCGCATGGAGGCCCTCGAACGCGGCATGTTGGCCCGTTTGGGCGTTCCTGATCCCTATCAGCGCGCGGAGGATCATCAGCATGTCCGATGATGGCCCAACTCGCCAAGTCGCGACGCCGTCGAAGCGCCGGCGCCGGCCGGGCGGTCATATGAATCGACTGTTGGCGCGACTGGGTCTGCGGCGGATCCGGCGCGGAGGCGACGGCTCCCCACCGGAGGCCGGAGCGGCCCTTCGCGACCAGGCGGAGGCCTTTCAGACCATCACCGTCGGCGATGTCATGACGCCCCGCGCGGACATTACGGCGGTCGAGCTTTCTTCCTCCTTTGAGGAGGTGGTGGCCGCCTTCGCCGATAGCGAACATTCCCGCCTGCCGGTCTTCCGCGAGACCCTGGACGATCCGGTCGGCGTCGCCCACCTCAAGGACATCTTCAAACTGCTCGCCGAACCGGCGCGGCGGCGACCCGCCGACGCCTCGGGATTGCCACGCCTCAAGCGAGAAACCCTTTATGTGCCCCCTTCGATGCGCGCGGCGGACCTTCTTGTACGGATGCAGGCGAGCCGGATTCACATGGCAATGGTCATCGACGAATTTGGCGGAGTCGACGGCTTGGTCACCCTGGAGGACGTGATCGAAGCGGTGGTGGGAGAAATCGACGACGAACATGACGAGGCCGCCGCCACCCAGATCGTCGCGCGGACCGGCGGAATCTTCGAAGTCGATGCGCGGGTCGCCTTGCAGGAGCTGGAGGCTGCCTTGGGCAAGGATCTTTCCACGGCCGAACTGGAAGGGGACATCGACACCGCCGCCGGCCTGATCACGGCGATGGCCGGTCGCGTTCCACAGCGCGGCGAGGTCATCGCCCACCCGACTGGTTTGGATTTCGAGATCACCGATGCCGATCCGCGCCGGATCAAGCGCCTGCGCGTCCGGCCGGCCCCGCCCAGGAGCGCGGGATAGTGCCGCTGACGGTGGGCCCGGTCGGCCCAACCGAATGGCTTGCCCGGGGGCTGGCGGTCCTTGCCGGCCTAGGCGCGGCGTTCGCCCAACCGCCGTGGGGATTCTTGCCCGGACTGCTCGGCTATGGGCTGATGTTCTATCTGGCGGACCGAACCGTGGAGCCTCACCGCCTGCGATCCGCGTTCTTTCGCGGCTGGCTGGTCGGCTGCGCCTATTTCGTGGTTTCGCTTTGGTGGCTGGCCGAGCCGTTCCAAGTCGACGCCAAGAACCAGGGTTGGATGGCTCCGTTCGCGGTCCTCCTGACGGCGATGCTCATGGCCCTCTTCTGGGGCGCCGCGGCGGCTCTATTCCGCCGTCTTGCCGGCGCCGGCGTCGCCCGAGCGCTATTGTTTGCCGGCGCCATGGCCGCCTTTGAGTGGCTTCGCGGTCATGTCCTCACCGGTTTTCCCTGGGATCTGCCCGGCGAGAGCTGGCGCGCCGGATCGGCGCCGTCGCAAGCGGCCGCTTTGGTGGGAGCCTACGGCCTGAGCTGGCTCACCCTGGTCGCGGCTTGCGCCCCCTGGGTCATCCGCGAAGGCTGGCCCGGCAGAGTCTCGGCGGGGACCGCGGTGGCCATCGTCGCGGGCCTGCTCTTGTTTGGAACGGCCCGATTGGCGAGGGCGCCCACTTCCCTTCCCGGCGCGCCTTGGATCCGGGTGGTCCAGGCCGACGTGAAGCAGGAGAGCAAATATGATCAACGCCTCTTTGCGAGTATCGTGGCTCGGTACACAGCCCTCACCGCGCGCCCATCGGCGCGGCTGGCCGACATCGTGGTTTGGCCGGAGGGCGCCATCCCAGCGGCCTTTGAAGAGTACCTGGCTCCCGGCGCGTGGACCGAGACCGCCATCGCCGGCGCTCTGGCCCCCAACCAGACCCTTATTCTAGGCGGTTATCGCTTCGGCGCCGACGCCAGGGGCGCACCCGTTACCTACAATAGTCTGGCGGTCGTACGTCATGCCGCCAGCGGACTGACCGTCGTGGGGCTCTATGACAAGTTCCGTTTGGTCCCGTTCGGTGAATTCATGCCCCTGGACGGACTCGCGTCGCGTCTGGGAATCAAGCAGCTCGTCCACGTCGGCGACGGCTTCGTGCCTGGACCCCGGCCCCGACCTCTACGCGTGATCGGCCTGCCGATCATGCAGCCGCTGATCTGCTATGAGAGTCTGTTCTCCGGCCTCACCCGAGACGGCGCTCGCTCCGGCGGTATGCGCGCGGCGTGGATCGTCAACATTTCCAATGACGCCTGGTTCGGAACCGGCAGTGGTCCCCTCCAGCACCTCAACATCGCCAGCTATCGCGCCATTGAGGAGGGCCTGCCGATGGTGCGCGCCACGCCGACGGGAATCTCGGCCGTGATCGACGCCTACGGTCGGATCGTGCCGGGAAAGCAATTGGGCGAAGGGGCCATGGGCGTCATCGATGGGCCCCTGCCCCCGGCTCTTGCGCCGACGCTCTTCAACAGACTGGGGGACGCACCCTTCTTGCTGATGCTCATTGTCTCGCTGACCGGCGCCCGATGGCCTGCGCGCGCCCGGCGCGTGGACACCTAGTCGCGGTGAGGGAGCTTCCAAAGCAAAGGGCGGGACCTTTCGGCCCCGCCCTCCTTGTCGACTGATAGCGTGTGAACGGACCTTAGAAGTCCATGTCGCCCATACCGCCCATGCCGCCGCCCATGCCGCCACCACCCATGCCGGCGCCGGCGCCGGCGCTCTTCTTGGGCGCTTCGACAATGGCCGCTTCGGTGGTGATCATCATGCCGGCCACGGAGGCGGCGTCCTGAAGGGCGGTGCGAACCACCTTGGCCGGATCGATTATGCCGGCCTTGATCAGGTCCACATACTCTTCCTTCTGAGCATCGAAGCCGTAGGTCGCTGAGGCGTTATCCATCACCTTGCCGACCACGATCGAGCCCTCCACGCCGGCGTTCTCGGCGATCTGGCGAATCGGAGCCTGCAGGGCGCGTCGGACGATGGCGATCCCGGCGTCCTGATCGGCGTTGTCGCCTTTCAGACCATCCAGGGCCTTGGAGGCCTTGAGCAGGGCCACGCCGCCGCCGGCGACGATGCCTTCCTCGACCGC
>PMOM01000013.1:0-582 GCA_003161535.1 Caulobacteraceae bacterium
ACCGATCTTGAGCTGGCCCGCTCTTGCGTCGAGGCGGCGCTTACCGCCATCGACAACGACGCCCCCGACGTCGCCGAGCTGGTTTCCCTGGCCAAGGCCAAGGTAGGCGACACCCTGCACCTGGTCTCCAACGAAATGGTGCAGATGCACGGTGGCATCGGCATGACCGACGCCCATGACGCGGGCCTCTATCTCAAGCGCGCGCGCGCAGCGGAGGCGACCTTCGGCGGTCAGTCCTACCACCGCGACCGCTACGCCCGCCTGCAGGGCTATTGACGGCGGCGACCACCCTCGCCGCGCGCGGCGCCGGCGCTATTTCTTCTTGGCTCCGCCTGCCGACGACTTGCCCGAGGTGACCACGAACGGCGACGTCGTGGCGGCCGCCTTGGCCTTGGCTTTCTTGGGCTTGCGGATTTCCTTGTTGCCGCGCTTCTGATCCTTGTTGGCCATGCTCGACTCCTCAAGAGTGTGGTGAAGCAAAAAGGGGCGGGATCAGAAGTAGCCGGTTTCGCCTTCGACGCGAACCTGCACCACCCGTCCCTGCCCCACCGCCGCCCGCGCCAGCTTGGTCGCCGAAGCGAC
>PMOM01000013.1:643-3081 GCA_003161535.1 Caulobacteraceae bacterium
GTCGCACCGTGGCGAGACCGGTGTTTGCGGTCGGGGGTTGATTGACGCTGGGTCAACGTCATGCGCGGCCCCCGCCGGTCGTAAGGCCCGGCGCTTACCCCGCGCCGGAATTCATCGTCGCCAACACATCCCGCAGCGCCGCGCGCCAGTGCCGCGGCGGCCCTTCGAGGATGGCCCAGGTCAGGGTCTTGTCAAGCACGCTGAAAGCCGGCCGCCGCGCGGCGGTCGGCAAGTCCCGCGCCGAGATGGGCAGCACTTTTGGCTGGCCCCGCAGGAGCCCCAGCGCGAAGGCCTCCTCGCCGATCGCCTGAGCGAAATCATACCAGGACGCCACGCCCGCGTCGGTGAAATGCATGACGCCGCGCGCTTCACGCCCGATCAGGCGCCACAGGGCGGCCGCCAGGGTGGCGGCGGAGGTCGGGCATCCGATCTGGTCGCAGACCACGCGCACCTCGCCGCCCTTGGCCATCAAGCCCAGCATCCGGGTCAGGAAATTGGCTCCGTGGCCTGAATAGACCCAGGCCGTGCGAACGATCAGGGCGCCCGGCGCGGCCTCCAGCACCGCCGTCTCCCCTCCCAGTTTCGAAGCGCCATAGACGTTCAGCGGGGCGGTGGTCGCGCCTGGGGCGTAGGGCTCGCCGGAAAGGCCATCGAAAACGAAATCGGTGGATAGCTGCACCATCCGCGCGCCAAGGTGCGCGGCCGCGCGGGCCAGATGGCCGGCGCCGTCCCGGTTCACCCGCCAGGCCGCATCGGCGTCGCTTTCGGCCAGATCGACGGCGGTGAAGGCGGCGGCGTTGAGCACCACGTCCGGGCGGGCCCGCTCGACGGCGGCTTGCACCGCGGCCTCATCGCCGATGTCTAGTTCTAGGCGCGACAGGGCCGTCACCGTCCAGGTGGGCGGCGCGGCGGCGATCCATGCCTTGGCGACCTGGCCGGCCGCGCCGGTGACCAGAGCCCTCATGGCAGCCTCTGGTTCAATCGACAGCCCCCGCGGCGATGATGATGTCCGATAGGCCGGCCGCTGCGTTCGTGTCGAACGATTTTTCCGGTGTTTTTTTGCCATGTAATCGGTTAGGCGCATCGGCGGGGGCGCGATGTTGGAGATGGGATGAGCGATTCAACCATTCTTCCGCCCCGCCGCCCGGCGCCCCCGCGCCCGCGTCCGCGGTTCGGACGCAATGTCATTCAGATCTTCGTCGTCCTGGGCGTGGCCCTGGTCCTGGCGGTGATCCTCACCCTGTGCGTTCGCAGCGCGCCGCATGCCGGCGGCGGCGCCGGGGGGCGAGGCGGAGCGGCGGGCGGCGGGCGCGGTGGAGGCGGGGGCGGCCCCGGCGGGCGTCCCGCGATCACCGTGGGCGTCGCCAAGGCGGCGCTGGGCTCCATTCCCATCGAACTTGACGCCCTGGGCACGGTAACGCCCCTGGCGACCGTCAACGTCAACGCCCGGGTGGCGGGCATGCTCGATCAGGTGACCTTTCGCGAGGGCCAGGCCGTCCGCAAGGGCCAGCTCCTGGCGCAGATCGACCCGCGCCCGTTCACGGTCGCCGTGCAGCAGGCCCAGGGCCAGCTCCTGAAGGACCAGGCCCTCCTGCGGGACGCCAAACTTGATCTGGCGCGCTACCGCACGCTCAAGGCCGAGGATTCCATCGCCGGCCAGCAGGTGGATACCCAGGCCGCCCTGGTCCAGCAGGACGAAGGCCTGGTCAGCGCCGACCACGCCACGGTCGCCAACGCCCAACTCAATCTTTCCTTCACCCACATCGTCGCGCCGGTCACCGGCCGGGCCGGGCTGCGCCAGATCGATCCGGGCAACCAGATCACCGCCGACGCCGCCACGCCGATCACCGTGGTCACCGAGATCGATCCGATCAGCGTGGTCTTCTCCCTGCCGGAAAGCGCCATCCCCGCCGTGCGTCAGCAAGGCGGATCCGGACTGGCCGTCACCGCCCTGGACCGGGCCGGCGGAACGGTCCTGGCTCGGGGGACCTTGGCCACGCTCGACAACGTCATCGACACGACCACCGGCACGGTGAAGGCCAAGGCCAGCTTCGCCAACCCCGCCGGCGCGCTCTTTCCCAATCAGTTCGTCAATGTCGTCATGCTGGTCGATACCCTGCAAAACCAGGTCGTGGTTCCGACCACGGCCACGCGGCACGGGCCTCAAGGCGACTTTGTCTGGGTGCTTCAGCCCGACCGCACGGTGAAAGCCAGGCCGGTCAAGGTCGGCCCCGGGACCGCCGAAACGGTTTCCATCGTCTCTGGTCTGCAGGCCGGCGAAACGGTGATCACCGAAGGCGGCGACCGCCTGCGCGAAGGCGCCAGCGTGGTCCTGCCAGGTCAGAAGCCGGCCCATGGCGGAGGCGCCGGCGGCCATGGACGCGGCGGACACCGCCGGGGAGGCGGCGGCGGCGCCCCGGCGGGGGGATGATCTTGGC
>PMOM01000019.1:0-1901 GCA_003161535.1 Caulobacteraceae bacterium
CCCCCATCTCACCTCCCGTCGCCAAAGGTTGCATATTGCAATATGCGAGGGCGAATGTCAAGGGTCTCTGATCCTCCCCCGCCCGCGGGGGAGGATCACTCCCCCAACTTAGTCTCCCCCCGTTCACGGGGCGAGGGAACCGACGACGCTCCCCCTGCCGACTACGGAACAGACATCCCGCCACAATGAGCGCATACTGCCCCATCGCCGGTGAATACCCACTGGGCTCCGGCGGGGGGTGATGTGTCGACCGTTCTAAAGGAGTTTGGAGTGAACATCCGTTCGGCTCTCCGCGCCGACGGATCCCCGGCCGCGCGGCGCGATTCGACCGACCGCGCGCCCCGCTCGCGGCTGCTTCCGCGCGCCCGCGAACCCCTGGCCCAGATCGCCGTGACGCTCGGCCTGGTCGGCGCGGTTACGCTGGGGCGCCTGGGCCTGGGACTGATCGGGCCGGGCGTGGCGTCCTTCAGCCTGTATCTCCCGGCCATCCTGCTCACCGCCCTGGTGGCGGGTTGGGAAGCCGGCGCGGGGGCGACGGTGCTTTCTCTGGCCGCGGCCGGGGCGCTTTTCGGCGCCTTCACCGGGAAGAATTTCTTGATCAACCTCACCCTTTGCGCGGGCGCGGCCGCCGGCATCGTGGCCGTGGCCGGCTATGTGGGCAGACTCATGGAGAGGCTGGCGCACAGCGAGATCGCCCTGGCCCACCGCAACCTTCACTACGACACCCTCTTTTCGACGATGTCCGAAGGCTTCGCCCTGTGCGAGGCGATCCGCGACGATCAGGCGCGCCTCAGCGACTACGTCGTCCTGGAAATGAACCCTGCGCTTCGCAGGATGCTCGGGGTCGGCCCCGAGGCGGTCGGCGGCAAGCTCAGCGACCGCGGCGGCGACCAGACCGCCTGGCTGGCGCTTTGCGACCAGGTGCTCAAGACCGGAACGCCGCGGATTTTCGAATATCACAACGAGGCGACCGGTCTTTGGCACGAAGTCCACGTCACCCGGGTGACGCAGACGCGGATGGCCCAGCTCTTCTTCGATGTCACCGAACGCAAGGCGGCCCAGGCGCACCAGGCCAGGCTGTTCGAAGAGCTCAATCACCGGGTCAAGAACAACCTCACCATCGTCTCCACCATCCTGGACATGCAGGGACGGGCCGGCGGGCCGGCCTTGCGCGCCGAGTTGATGAAGGCGGTCGACCGGGTTCAGTCGATCGCCGAGGTTCATGCCAGCCTCTACAGCGCCGAGGGCGGGGCGGAGGTCGATTTTGGAGCCTATCTGGAAAGCCTCTGCCAAGGGCTCTCCAAGTCCCTGCTGGCCGATGACCGCATCCAGATCGTCGTCGAGGCGCGCTCGGCTCCGATGACCGCCGATCAGGCCATCCCGCTGGGCATGATCGTCAACGAGATCGTCACCAACGCCGTCAAATACGCCTATCCCGCTCCAGGGAGCGGCGTCATTTCGGTGACTTTCCGGCCCGAGGGCGACGAAGCCCTGCTGCGCATCGCGGACTCCGGCGCCGGCCTGCCCGATAACTTCGAAACCAGGCCCGGAGGTCTCGGCCTCAAGCTTCTGCGCTCGATGGTCAAGCAGGTCGGCGGCAAGCTCACCATCCGCCGCCACCCCGGCGCCACCTTCGAAATCCGCATCCCGGGCCAGAAGGGTTAGGCCCGCCTGCCCGCAATACCTCTGTCTGCCCTCTCAGGGCAGTAAAGTGTCCCCCCAACCCACCGTCATGGCCGGGCGTCAGTCCCGGCCACCCATTGAGCCCGGCGGCCGCCGCGTATGGAGGTCCTGCGCCGTGTCGCTGATGGGTCGCCGGCACAAAGGCCGGCGATGACGGTTGTGTAGAGGAGCGCGGCGACTCTTCCTTCTCTGCCCCCTCTGGGGGAAGTGGCTCGCGC
>PMOM01000019.1:1965-3618 GCA_003161535.1 Caulobacteraceae bacterium
CCCCAGAGGGGGCAGAGAGAGACCCCGCGCCGCGGCGTAGCGCTCCACGGCCCCGGGCGAACCCGACGCATCGGCCAATGCCACGTAGCTGTCCGGCCGCAGGAGGTAGAGGGCGTCGCGCTTGAGGCCAGCCGCCGCGTACTCGGCCCGCCAGTCGAAGACGTGCAGGGCCACGCCCTGGCCCGCGCACCATGCGGCCAGCTCCGCGGCCGCCGCTCCATAGACGTGAACCTGCCAGCACATCGCAGCGAGCGACGCGAAGTTGTCCTCGCCGCCCGCCACGACCCACGGCAGGCGCTCGCCACCCCGCACCTTGCCGGCCTTGCCGGCGCTCAGCGGCCCGCCGCGATAATTCAGGGTGATCTGCGAGACGGTGCGGAAGGCGAACTCGCGCGCGGCCCCGGCGCTCAGCGCCAGCGGGATCAGCAGGGGCGCGATGCGGGTGCGCAGGAGCCTGGCGAGCGGCCCGTCCGCCGTGGCGATGCTGAACGCCCGGTCGGTGCTGGCCACCAGGCGCCGCGCGAAGCCGATCCGCTCGGCCTCGTAGGTCTCCAGCAGCCCGGCCGGCGCGCGTCCGCCGAGCACCTGCGCCAGCTTCCAGGCCAGGTTGATGGCGTCGCCGATGCCGGTGTTCATGCCCTGGCCGCNNGCCGGACTGTGGATGTGCGCCGCGTCGCCCAGCAGGAAGGCGCGGCCCTTGGCGAAGTGGTCGGCCACCCGGTGATGCACGTGGTAGGTGGAAAACCAGTTCACGCGGCCGACCTGAACCTTGAGGTTGTCGATGGCGCGGCCGCTGACATCGGCGAAGGTCAGGGTGTCGGGCCGGTCGGCCCGCTCGTCGCGCACCGTGCCGATCAGCCGGGCCCGCCCCTTTCCGGCCAGGGGAAAGGCGGCCAGGAAGTCGGCCTCGTCCAGATCGACGTGCAGCTCGCCGTCAATGGCCGGACCCGAGGCCTCCACGTCGGCGACATAGAAGACCTGGCGATAGGTGCCGCCGGGAAAGCCGACGCCCATGACCTGCCGCACCACCGAGCGGGCGCCGTCGCAGCCGGCGATGTAGGCCGCCTCGCAGACCTCCTCGGTCCCGCCCTCGCGGCGCAGCGTGGCCGAGACGCCATCGGCCTTGTCCTCGAAGCTTGTGAGTTCGACCCCGCGCTCCACCGAAACCCCGAACCCTTCCAGGCGCTCGATCAGCAGGCGCTCATGCTCGTCCTGCGGGAAGATGAACAGGAATGGGTAGGGCGTCAGTTCCGCGCCCACCGTCTCGAACGGCACGCGCGCCGCTTTCCGGCCCCCCACCCACAGATTGACGCCGGGCGTCTTGTGGCCGCGCGCGATCACCTCGGCGGCGAGATCCAGTTGGCTGTAAAGCTCGAGGGTCCGCGCCTGCACGGCCACAGCCCGCGAGGTGGTCCCCGGCTGCGCCGCCTTGTCGACGATGCGGACCTTCACCCCCAGCTTGGCCAGCCACAGCGCCAGCACCAGCCCCGTCGGCCCCGCCCCGACGATCAGCACCCCGCTCCGCATCATCGGCCGTCTCCCGCTTGATCCCTAAAACGCGCGACCACGCCAACTTAGTCTCCCCCCGCCTGCGGGGGGAGGGGACCGCAAAGCGGTGAGGGGAGCGGGGGCCGCGCGACCGCTCTTTCACCC
>PMOM01000117.1:0-2052 GCA_003161535.1 Caulobacteraceae bacterium
GACGGCTTCGCCGCCCTCGAACCCCTGGTGGCGCGGCATGGAGCGGGCTTTGCCTTCGGCGAGGCGCCCACTCTGGCCGACTGCGCCCTCGTGCCGCAAATCTGGTCGTCGAGCCGCTTCGCCGTGGACATGGACGCCTATCCTTGCCTCAAAGCGGTGGCCGACCGCGCCGCCCGGCATCCGGCCTTCATCGCCGCCCATCCCGACCGCCAGCCGGACGCGACCGCCCCGCCGCCGGCGACTTAAGCGGCGAACCGTGCGCGCGACTCTGTTTGCCTTGGTGGCTTCATCGATCGTGATGGCTCCGCTCGCCGCGTCCGCGGCGACGTCACCGGCGAGTCCCGACGCGCCCCGCGCGCCCCCCACGGCCCTCGCGGGGATCACCGTCACCGCGCCCAGGCCGCCGCCGGCGCCGCAAATCTCGGACCGGGCCATCCATGACTTCGTGAGGGCGCACGGGGCGGCCACCCCGATCGGACAGTTGGCGCGATGGCGAGAGCCGGTCTGCGCGCAAACCTTTGGCCTGCCGCCGGAATTCAACGCGTTCGTCTCGCGCCGCATCGCCGAGGTCGCCGTCGGCGTCGGGGCGCCGGCGGCCAGGGCCGGGTCCTGCGCGGCGAATATCTCGGTGTTCTTCACCACCCGGCCGCAGGCCTTCATGGACCATGTTCGAAGCAAGCGCCCAGAGCTGCTGGGATACCACTATCACGCCCAGGCGGCGCGGCTGGCGACCTTCGACCGCCCGATCCAGGCCTGGTACGTCACCGCGACCCAGGGCGCCAATGGCGAGACGCTGGTGGATGATAGCTGCTGCGGCATGCCGGGCGGCCTCCCGGGCAGCTCTTTCGGCGCCGGCATGTCCAGCGAGTTCTCTGGCGTGATGATCGTCGCTGACTGGACCAAGGTGGCGGGCTACGAGATCGGCGCCATCGCCGACTATGTCGCGGTCCTGGCGCTGTCGCATGCCAAGTCTCTTGAAGCTTGCGGGGCGGCGCCGAGCATAGCCGATCTGATGTCGACCGTGTGCGATCGCGCACGACCCCAGGCCATCACCGACGATGACGTGGCATACCTGAAGGCTCTCTATGGGATCAACCCGCGGCTGTTTCTTTCGACCCAGCAAGGGGCCATCGCCGATCGGATGAAGCGCAACCTCGCCGATCGCTGAAGCGAGACAGAGATCCGCGCCGGTAAATCGGCCCTTAACCCTCTTGCCGCAATCTCTCCCAATTCGAGGCCCCAAGGCCAGGAGTGAACAGGGATGGCGAGGGTGGCGCGACGGCGTGGAGCCGCGCTCGTGATGGAGATAACCCGGCGGGGTTGGTCGAGCGCCGGCGCCGACCGCTTGCGCGGCGCCCTGATGGCCGCCGTGGGCGCGGCGCTGGTGGCGTCCTTGGCCAGCTACCACGCCGGCGATCCCAGTTTGGATGCCTCGGCCGCCGGCCCGCCGGCCAACTGGCTAGGCGCCGCAGGCGCCGACACAGCCGACGTTGTCATCCAGTTCCTGGGCCTAAGCGCCTGGGCCATCGGCGCGCTGCTGGTGGCTGCCGGACTTTCCAGGCTGGTCGAGCGCCACTCGTTCCCGCGCCTGCGGCGCCTGGGTTGGCGCGTGGTCGCCGGAGCGGTGGGCGTCGCCGCCCTGGCGGGAGCATTGGCCGCGCCCTCGCCGCCGACATCCTGGCCGCTGGCCCAGGGCCTGGGCGGAGTCGCCGGAGACACCCTGCTTTCCCTGGCGTCGCATTCGCTGGCCCACCTGCGCCTGCCGCAGGCACGCTGGCTGACGGCCGGCCTGTTGGCTATTGTCAGTTTGGGCGGGCTCGGTTTTGCTCTGGGGGTCCGGCGCGCGCGCCCCGTCAAAGCGCTCAGACGCCCAGCGCCTGGCGCGCCGGGCTGGGGCGCCGCACGGGCGCTTCGCCGCGAGAATCCGGGGTCGGTCCCCGACGAGGCCTGGAACGGAGAGGATGTGGCCAGCGCCCCGGCCGCGGCCCTGGCCATCAAGCCCCCTAGGACCGCCGCCAAGCTCTCCGGCCGCGAAGCGCGGGAACTTCAGCC
>PMOM01000117.1:2094-3908 GCA_003161535.1 Caulobacteraceae bacterium
GGGGTCCGCGGCCAGATCGATCACATTCGTCCAGGACCCGTGATCACCCTTTACGAGTTGGTGCCAGCCCCCGGGGTGAAGTCGGCTCGAGTGGTCGCCCTTTCGGACGATATCGCCAGGTCGATGAGTGTCGCCGCCTGCCGCGTGAGCGTGGTGCCAGGGCGCAACGCCATCGGCATCGAACTGCCCAATAGCCATCGCGAAACCGTCTACCTGCGTGATCTTCTGTCGAGCGCCGAGTACGAAAAGGCGAGCCAGACAATCCCCCTGGCGCTGGGCGAGACCATCGGCGGCGAGCCCTACATCGTCGATCTGGCCCGCATGCCGCACCTGCTGATCGCCGGAACCACCGGTTCGGGCAAGTCAGTGGGGGTCAACGCCATGATCCTGTCGATCCTCTACCGGCTGAGCCCGGAGGAATGCCGCTTCATCATGATCGATCCCAAGATGCTCGAGCTCAGCGTCTATGACGGCATCCCCCACCTCTTAGCGCCAGTGGTCACCGATCCGAAGAAGGCCATCGTAGCCCTCAAGTGGACCGTGCGCGAGATGGAGGACCGCTATCGGCGGATGTCGAAGATCGGCGTACGCAATGTCGCCGGCTACAACGAGCGGGCCCGCGAAGCGCTGGCCAGGAACGAGCACTTCGTGCGCACGGTGCAGACCGGTTTCGACGACCACGGCCGGCCCATCTACGAGGAAGAAAAGATTCGACCCGAGCCCATGCCCTATCTGGTGGTGGTGATCGACGAGGTGGCTGATCTGATGATGGTGGCCGGCAAGGATATCGAGGCCGCCGTCCAGCGCCTGGCCCAGATGGCCCGGGCCGCGGGCATCCACCTGATCATGGCGACCCAGCGGCCCTCCGTGGACGTCATCACAGGCACCATCAAGGCCAACTTCCCCACCCGCATCAGCTTTCAGGTCACCTCCAAGATCGATTCGCGCACGATCATGAACGAGCAGGGCGCCGAGCAACTGCTCGGCCAGGGCGACATGCTGTACATGGCCGGCGGCGGCAGAATCACCCGCCTGCATGGACCGTTCGTCTCCGACGACGAAGTCGATACGGTGGCCAAGTTCCTGCGCGATCAGGGCGAGCCGCAATATCTCGACGACGTTACCGCCTCTCCCGAAGAGGACGAAGACGGCGCCTTAGCGTTCGGCGAGGGCGCCGGCGGCAATGATCTTTACGATCAGGCGGTGGCCGTGGTCACCCGCGACCGCAAGGCCTCGACCAGCTACATCCAGCGGCGCTTACAGATCGGCTACAACCGCGCCGCCTCGCTGATGGAACGCATGGAGCGGGAGGGAGTTGTCGGCGTCGCCAATCACGCCGGCAAGCGCGATATCCTGGCCGGACCGCCGATCTAGGATCGGGGCGCGACTCCTCGCCAAATCTATCTGAAAGAAACCCGAATGAGCCACCTCCCCTCTTTTCCGCGAGAGCGGGCGCCCAGACTCTCTTTCCTTGTCCTCGCGGGCGCCCTGGCCGCTCTGGCCACCGGGGCCATGGCAGCGCCCCCATCGGCCGAATCCCTCTCGACCGAGGACGCGATGCGAGTGAAGGCCGCCACGGCCTACCTGCAGGGCCTGACCAACGCCAAGAGCCGCTTCGTGCAGACCGACGCGCGCGGCGGCGTCAGCCAGGGAGTCTTCTACCTGCAGCGGCCGGGCAAGGCCCGCTTCGACTATGACCCGCCTTCTGGTCTGGCCATCGCCTCGGATGGCCATGAGGTCTCGGTGGTCGACCGGCGATTGAAGACCATTCAGAGCTATCCCCTCGCCCTAACGCCGCTGGCGCTGTTTCTGGC
>PMOM01000290.1 GCA_003161535.1 Caulobacteraceae bacterium
GCCGAGGCCATCAAGCAGTTGTCATCGGCCATGAAAATGGCCCGGGCGGGTCTGCGCGACAGCGGCAAACCAATCGGCTCGTACTTGTTCTCGGGGCCCACCGGCACTGGAAAGACCGAAACCGCGCGCCAGCTTGCCTTGACTCTCGGCATTGAGCTCCTGCGCTTTGACATGAGCGAATACATGGAGCGTCACACGGTCAGTCGCCTGATCGGCGCCCCGCCGGGCTATGTGGGATTCGACCAGGGCGGCCTGCTTACCGACGCGGTCGATCAGCACCCGCACGCTGTCGTTCTCCTCGACGAGATCGAGAAGGCTCACCAGGACGTCTTCAACATCCTGCTGCAGGTCATGGATCACGGCGTCCTCACCGACGCCAATGGCAAGAAGGTCGATTTTCGCAACGTTATCCTGATCATGACCACCAACGCGGGCGCTTCGGACGCGCATCGCAACTCCATCGGCTTTGGCCGCGGGAAAATGGAGGGTCAGGATGAGGAGGCCATCAAGAAGCTGTTCACACCCGAATTCCGCAACCGTCTGGACGCCGTTGTCGCCTTTAAGGCCCTGACGCCGGACGTGATCCGGATGGTCGTGCAAAAGTTCATCCTGCAGCTCGAAGCCCAATTGGCCGACCGCCATGTGACCATCGAGACCTCGGATGAAGCCATCGACTGGCTGGCTAAGAACGGCTTCGACGAACTCTATGGGGCCCGGCCTCTCGCCCGAGTTATTCAAGAAGAGATCAAACGCCCCCTGGCCGACGACATCCTGTTCGGCCGCCTGGCCAAGGGCGGGCACGTCAAGGTGGTGCTCAAGGACGGCAAGCTCGCATTCGAGTTCCATGAGCAGGCCGTGCCCGCCCCGGCGGGCGTCGAACTGACCATCCATCCCGAACCGGCTGCGCCGCAGACTCCCTCTGACACTCAGGAGCCGGTCCTCGCCGAGTAGTCGGCTATAGCCGGCTGGTGATTCGCCCCGCGAGATCAGTCAGTTCCTGGGGATCGGCCATGGCGCCGCCCGCGTGGCGGCCCAAGGCGACACCTTGCCAACGTGGAATGATGTGGAAGTGCAGGTGGAAGATCGTCTGGCCGGCGGTCGCGCCGTTGAATTGACTGACGAGCAAACCATCCGGCTCAAGAGCCGCGCGCACGGCCCGCGCGACCCGCTGAACGGTGAGCACCAAGGTTTTCAGCGCGGGCGGNNGGAAAGACGTCCATGAAGGCCAGGGTCTCATCGTCCTCGAAGACGCGCGCGGCGGGAACCTCGCGGCGGACGATCCGCGCGAACAGATTGTCGACATCATAGGCGCCGTCCAGACTCATGTTGGGTTGCCTTGCGTGATAGGCTCCCGTCCTAGCAAACACACATAAAGGGGGCCATGCCCGAAGCAAACCTAACCGAACGGCAGAGGAAGTGGTTTGCTTCGATTCGCGCCGGCCTGGAGCGTGATACCGGCAAGACCCTGGCCGAGTGGATCGCCATCGCCCGGAACTGCCCGGAAACCGCTCACCGCGCCCGCCTCAAGTGGCTGAANNGCCAGCGCCTGGAGCCAACCGGAAGCTCTGGTTGAGGCTTTGTGGATCGATCCGGCGTCGCGGGCGATCTTTTCGGCCGTCTCCGCCACTGCTCTTGACCTGCCGGAGGTAGTCCAGACCGCCCGCAAGGGCTACTCCGCCTGGTCGCGCAAGGTGCAGTTCGCCGCCCTGCGCCCCTTAAGGGGCGGTAAGGCCATGCTCGGCCTGGCGGTTGCGCCTGGGGTGGGCGTGAATCTGGAGGCTCCCACGAGCGAGTCCTGGTCTGAACGACTGACCGCGCGTCTCCGCCTCACCGACCCCGCCGAAGTCGACGGTGACATACGCGCGCTGCTGCGGGCGGCTTGGGAGCGGGCCTAGAATTGGCGATATGCCCGACGAACCTCGTCAACGACACGAGCTAGGGCATCAACCCTCATGACGTTGATCATCTATGGCTCCCCACGATCTCGCACCATGCGCACCTTGTGGGCCGCCGCTGAGCTTGGCCTGACGTACGAGCACGTCCCGCTGACCTGGGACGACCCCGTCCTTAAGACTCCCGACTTCCTGCGGCTCAATCCGGTGGGCTCAATACCAACCGCCGTGGACGATGGCTTCGCTCTTTCTGAATCGATGGCGATCAATCTCTATCTCGGCAAGAAATATGGCTCCGTGGGCGCGCCGCCTCTCTATCCCAACAGCCCCGAGGGCGAGGCGGAGGTTTGGCGATGGAGTCTCTGGGCGCAAGGGCATCTCGAACCTTGGGTCCAGCGGGACGCCAAGCTGGCGCCTCTGCGGCTTGCTGTTGGCGACGCGGCGGAACCATTGGTGCAGGCCGCGCTCGCGACGCTGGATCGGATCCTCTCGGCGCGAGCGTGGCTGGTCGGTGATCATTTCACCATCGGCGACCTGAACGTGGCGGGAGTGCTCTCGCCATCCCGCGCGGAGCATCTGGCCCTAAAGGACTATCCGCACGTCGGCGCGTGGCTGGCCCGGTGCTATGATCGCCCGGCCGCCCGCGCCACGCGCGCGAAGTTTGGTGGTCGGCCGGACGTTTCGTCTCGGTCCCCGCGAACGCCATGATCCTCTCAGATGCTGCGGGCCTTCTCCAACTGCCAGTCCAGATGCCGGCGCACGGTCGGCCACTCGCCGGCGATGATTGAATAGACGCAGGTGTCGCGCAAGGCGCCGTCGCGGCCGCGGGTGTGGTTGCGCAGGATACCATCAAGCTTGGCGCCCAGACGTTCGATGGCGCGCCGACTGGGAGCGTTGAAGATGTGGGTGCGAAACTCCACCGCGATGCAGTCCAGAACCTCGAAGGCGTGAGCGAGCAGCAGACGCTTGCACTCGGTGTTGATGGCGCTGCGCTGAACGGACCGGCGATACCAGGTGGCGCCGATCTCCACCCGCCGATGCTCGGCGTCGATGTTCCAATAGGTGGTCATGCCCACCGGTTCGCCGCCAGCCCGCTCAATCACCGTGAACGGCAGGCACTCTCCCTTCGTTCGGCGTGCGAGACGAAATTCTATGTCGTCGCCCATTTGGTCGGGAGACGGAACATGTGTGTACCAAAGCTTCCACAACTCCCCGTCCTTCACTGCCTCGGCCAATGCTGGAGCGTGGGCGGCCAAAAGCGGTACGAGCGAGGCGTGATCGCCGTGCAGGGAAACCTCGGGTGGCCAAATCGCATCCGCCCCTTTCACGCCGCCCCCTGTTTGAACGGTGAATATTCCTCGGCCAGCCAGTCCATCTCTCCTTGCACTGCCCGCCGTTCCTCCTCGAGAAAGCGGGCAACAGGGGCCCGCAATGCGGGGTCGGCGATATAGTGGGCGGAGTACACCGCGCTTGGCCGATAGCCGCGGGCGATCTTATGCGGTCCCTGGGCGCCGGCTTCCACTCGAGCAAGCCCCGCGCCGATGGCATGATCGATGGCCTGATAGTAGCAAAGCTCGAAGTGAAGGAACGGCACGTCTTCGGCGCACCCCCAGTTTCGCCCGTAGAGGCAATCGCCGCCGATCAGGTTGAGCGCGCCGGCGATCCAGCGCCCCTGTCGCCGAGCCATGACTAGCAAGACGCTGTCCGCCATTCGCTCGCCGAGCAGCGCGAAGAATCGCCGGTTGAGGTAGGGCGCGCCCCATTTGCGTGATCCGGTATCCATGTAGAAGCCGAAGAAAGCGTCCCAATGCTCCTCGGAAAGGTCCGAACCGGTTAGCCGCACGATGTCCAAGTCCGCGGCGGCTTCACGTCGTTCCCGCCGTATGGTCTTGCGCCGCCCCGACGATAAAGCGGCAAGGAAGTCCTCGAAGCTTGAGTAGCCAGCGTTAAGCCAGTGGTATTGCTGGTTCTGGCGCAGCAGCAGCCCATGTTCGCCCAGGAATCGCCATTCCGCCTGCGTGGGGAAATTCACGCCAAGGGTCGAAGTCCCAAACTGCTCGCAGAGAGTTAGCGCGCCGTCGAGCAGCTGACGGCGTCCCGTTTCGCGCTCTAAGCTATCACGCACCATCAAGCGAGGACCGGTGACCGGAGAAAACGGTGAAGCCGACACCAGCTTGGGGTAGTACCGTCCCCCGGCACGCTCGTAGGCGTCGGCCCAGGCATGGTCGAAGACGTACTCGCCCTGACTGTGGGACTTCAAATAGAGAGGCATAACCGCCGTCACGGTCCCTGCGGCGTCTGACACTGCTAAGTGCTGCGGGGCCCAGCCGGCGGGCTCGGTCGCGCAACCAGACCGCTCGAGGCATTCCAAGAAGTCATAGGCCACGAACGGATTAGCTTCGTAGTCCGGGGCGGCGGCGCAGGAATCCCACGCGGAACGGCCGATTTCGGAGATTCTACGGTGAACGCTAACCACGGCTTTCGGAACGGCCTTTTGGCCTGTCACGCGGCGAAACCCTCGAAGATCAAATTGTCGCAGTGGTCCCTGACGGCGTCCCATTCGCGAGGTTCGCCAACCGTCCAGGCGATGATCGGCATGCCGCGCTTGCGAAATGTGTCGGCCTTGGCGCTTGGCAACATGTCCAATCCCAGAGCCAGGAAATGCGGCTTGGCGATCGCCACGTGGCGCAGGTCGGCATACTGTTTGCGGAGCTCCGGCGCGAGGTGTCGCGCATCCCCGCCGACGTAGCTGTAGCTGTTCAGGCCGCGCAGCACCGTGGGGTGATGCTCAGCGAACCAGGCGTGGGAATAGGGGTTGAAGCCGATGACCGACGTCGGGCCGCTGTGATCGATGAGAATCTCATGCACGCGCCGCTCGAGCGGCCCGACCTCGCCATAGGGGATCTTGATTTCGATATGGACCATGGCCTTGTGCCCCACCAATGTCAGGGCTTCGGCCAAGGTGGGGATGGTTTCGTCCGTGCCGGCCAGATGAAGCTTGCCAAGGTCAGCGACCGTGTGATCGGCGACGCGCCCCTCAACGCCCGTCATGCGCGTCAGTTTCGAATCGTGAAAAACCACCGCCTCGCCATCGGACGTGAGTTGGACGTCCAACTCAATTCCATAGCCGGATGTGCAGGCCGCCTGGAAGGCGCCCAGTGAATTTTCCGGCGGACCCTTGGCGGCCCACAAGCCGCGGTGCGCGATAGGCGGATCGAACAGCCGCTCCCAGGCTTCGCCGAAGAGCTCTCTCATGAAGCCTCGACAATGGCGTCGATCTCGACGGCGAAATTGAGCGGCAGACGGTAAACGCCGACGGCCGATCGGGCATGTCGGCCCGCCTCGCCGAACACTTCCACCATAAGATCCGAGGCGCCGTTGATCACTTTGGGAACATCAAAGAAGGCCGCTCCCGCCTGGACGAAGCCGCCCAGCCTCACTACCCTCCGTACGCGCCCAAGGTCGCCTTCGCAGGCAAGCTTCATCTGTGCGATCAGATTGATGGCGCATAGCCGCGCCGCCGCTTGACCCGTCGCCAAGTCGAGGTCCTCGCCAACCACACCGCGGATGCCGCCAGAGGCATCCACCGAAACCTGACCCGAGATATGCACAAGCTGGCCACAACGCACGAAGGCGACGTAGTTGGCCACCGGGGCGGGCGGCGACGGCAGCGTCAGATCAAGCGCCCGCAGGCGCGCTTCAGGGCTCGACATGCCCGCGACTGTTAGCGCGTCCGCGCCGCGCTTGGAAGCAAAAGGCCCGGCCCCTGTTCAGGGAGCCGGGCCATAAGGCGCCAGTTACGCCCCATGAGGGGCGCCGAGGGGCGCGGAGGGGTCTAGCGGGAGACCTGGACGCGCTCGACCATGGCGGTGACCCGCTCATTGATCGGCGTCATGGCTTCCTTCACCGACGCGGAAATCGCCTCGACCATCTTGTTCAT